>DAOQPR010000270.1:0-4403 GCA_035333265.1 Anaerolineales bacterium | reverse complement strand
AGCGGGCTGTACCGGCCAGGTCCGCTGCGCGATAACTGCACCAGTTGCAGGTAAAGCCGATGATGGTGGGTTCGAAAGTGGTATCGGTCATAGTTTTCTCCAGACCGTAATGCGTACTCCGTAAAACGTAAATTACGGATCACGAATTACGCATCACGCTGCCACGGGCTCTTCCAAATTCTTCAACAACAGACCATCAATTTGCGCCAGAATCTGCTCATTGCTGAAGCCTGTTCCGCTGATCGCACCTGCCGGACAGGCGGCTACACAGGTTCCACAACCCTGGCAAAGCGCCGGGTTGATCTCGGTCACCTGATCGTCTTCGATGAACGAAATGGCGTTGAACGGACACAGCCCATTGCAAATGCGGCAACCGGAGCACATTTCCTTATTGACGCTGGCGCGTACCGGCTCAAGCGTGACTTCCTTTTGGAGGATCTTATCCAGAACTCGAGCTGATGCTGCCGCCCCTTGTGCCACACTGGACGGAATATCCTTTGGCCCCTGGGCGCAGCCTGCAATGTAAATGCCTTCGGTCATCGTTGCGACCGGATCAAGCTTTGGGTGTTTCTCAGTGAACCAGCCATCGGTGGAACAGGAAATGCCGAACAGCTTGCCTACTTCCTTTGCGTCGCGGCGCGGCTGCAATCCACTTGAAAGAATGACCATATCGACTGGAATGCGTCTTTGTTTGCCTGCCAGCGTATCTTCGACCTGAATGATGAGCTTGCCGCGTTCGTTGGAGTGACGCGCCGCATCGGTGACCTCTGCCACTTTGCCGCGTACGAACAGGGTTCCTTCCTCCAGTACACGTTGATAAAACTCATCATAGGCTTTGTACGCTGTGCGCATATCAATGTAGAAGTTGTAGACCATGGCCCCCGTGCGCTCATGGACAAGATGGGCGAACTTCAACCCCTGCATACAGCAAATGACCGAGCAATAGTTGTTGAAATTCTTATCGCGTGAACCGACGCAATGAATAATGCCCACACTCTTTGGCGTGGTTTTGCCATCGCGCAGGACGATATTTCCATTGGTCGGCCCGGCCGCGTTGGATAGACGCTCGAACTCGATACTCGTAAACACATTTGGCAGACGTCCATACCCATAGTTACTGACCCGGCGTGCATCGAATAGGTCATACCCAGTGGCAAGGATGATATTGCCAACATCGACATGCAGGAACTGATCATCCTGTTTAAAGTCGATCGCACCCGTCGGACAGAATTTTTCACACGCCTTGCAGGTTCCTTTAATGAAGTATGTGCAATTCTCCTTGTCCATCACGGGGAATTTGGGCACGGCTTGCGCAAAGGGTGTATAGACTGCCTTGCGATACCCAAGACCCGCCTCGTATATCTCGTCGATCACTTTCTTCGGGCACTTCTCTTCACAGATACCACAGCCTGTACAGAGTTCTTCATTAACAAACCGGGCCTTTTTTTTGATGGTCACATGAAAGTTGCCCACATACCCAGCGACATTGACCACTTCGCTCCATGTCATCAAGGTGATGTTCGGATGTGTTCCCGCCTCGACCATGCGCGGCGTGAGGATACATGCCGAACAATCCAGGGTTGGAAAGGTCTTGTCGAACTGTGCCATGTGTCCGCCAATGGACGGCTCACGTTCGACCAGATAAACATGAAAACCCGCATTGGCAATTTCAAGCGCCGCCTGAATGCCCGCAATGCCGCCGCCCACCACCAGTGTATTGGGATTGATCGGCACCTTGAGTTCATCCAACGCTTGATTTTCGATCACTCTCGATACCGCACCTGATACCACTGCCTTGGCCTTTGCCGTAGCGACGGCTTTATCTGTATGCACCCAGGAAACCTGCTCGCGAATAGAAGCCAGCTCCACCAAATACGGATTCAACCCGGCATTCTTCGCGGCTGTGCGGAAAGTCTTCTCATGTAAATGCGGCGAGCAAGCTGCCACGACCACACGCGTCAGCCCAAGTTCCTTGATGTCTTTTTCGATCATTTCCTGCCCCAAACTCGAGCACATGAACTTATATTCACGAGCGATAACCACGCCCTGCCTGCCGAGTTTTTCCACAGCCCAATGGGCAAGATCCACTACATCGACGACTCCAGCGATGTTCGACCCGCAGTGACAGACATAGACACCGATTCGTTCTGTCATTTGACCACCTCCTTCTTCCCTTCGTGCTTGGTCCAGCGGCGCGGCATGGGCAACCCTTCATCCTTCTTCCTGGGGTTGGCAGGCTCCTGCGTTAGCGGAACCTCCAGCCCAAGATTGGCCATGGCGTTTCGTGAGCTAACCAACTCGATGCCAATTCCCAATTCCCCTGGCTCTCTGCCGAAGGCCAAACCCATTAATTGGGTAAAGAATAGAATGGGCATGTGATAATTGGTGCCGAAAAATTGATTCATCTCATGTTGGTACGCATCGATGTTCATCTGGCACATTGGGCAGACAGTCGCCATCAAATGCGCGCCACGGTCATCGGCATCTGCCACCAGACGGCGGATCAACTCAAAGGCGGTCTCCGGGCCGATTTGCGTCATATGCCCGCCGCAACATTCGGTTGTAAGTGGATAATCAATCACATCCGCGCCAAGCGCCCGCAGCAGATCATCCAACTCCGTGGGATGTTCATGGTCAGACCAACGATGTTTGTAATCAGGGCGTGGCAGCATACAACCCATGTATGGCGCAACCCGCAGCCCAGTCAATGGCCGGACAACCTTGCTGCGAATAACCTCCAGCCCTACATCATAAACAAGAATATCTATCAAATGCCTTACATCCATGGTCCCTGGCGTATACTGCAATCCACCTGCTGCCAATGCCTCATTTACCTTCACCCCAAGCGACGGACGCTCCTGCATGTAATAATCCGCCTTGGCAAGGTTTAAGTAACATGCCGAGCATGGTGCCATGATCGTCCGTGTGTTACCTGTCCCCGAATGGGAATTCGCCTGCTTGGATGCCAGCGCCAAATTCCGTGCGATCAGTGAATACGCCGGAATAAGGTTGATCCCAAGATATTCCGTAGCCCCACAACAATTCCAATCTTCAATCACCTCGAAGTGCAAATCAAGCCGCCCCATAATCGCATTCAAAGACTCTGCATACGCCTTTGCACTGGATTCCATGGCACAACCCGGGTAGTAAAGATATTCATTCATGAGGTTAACTCCAATGTTCTGGCACGCTCAAGAATGGCTTTCAACTGATCCATATTTTGGATCTTTCTCGGCGTGAGTGCCATCCGCCCCTTGGTGAGCATCCCCAATCCCATGGGCATCATACCGGGCAACCGCAATGGAAAATGCTTCAGATAGTGACGTGAAGCCAGCCCAAATTCAAAGCTTCGGCCATAGGTTTCCACCATATCCACAAATGTCTGCGAAAAATGCGGAGCAGTGGCATCTTCATACAACTTCGCACGAATGGCCATGCCCTTAAGCGTATACATCACATCCGCGATATGAACCTCCTGCGGACACCGCACCACACAGTGATAGCAGGAGACGCATATCCAGGGTGTGTTGCTGCGCAAAACCTCCTCACGCATCCCAGCCCGCAGCATGGCAAACAACATACGCGGTGTATGATCCATATCCGCCGCCGCCGGGCATGACCCGCCGCACGTCCCGCACTGAATACACATTTCCAGGTGTGAAACCCCGGCTGTTTTTATACTGACCTCATGCAATAGGGAATGATCTTCCTCCCGGCTTAATCCCGCTTGAACCCGCTCATTTGTCATTTTGGGCATAAAGGCCTCCATGCAACCAAATCCAACCAGTTGCTGCTCGGTATAGCCAAGGCCATCCATTCGCAGGAGAGGGTGAACCGCCCTATATGTATTATTGAGCAGTCATCTGTACAATTAAAGTAATAAAAATAATCGCACAATCCTGACAAACCTCCCGACAAAGGGATACAATTTTGACCATGAATATCTTTGATCGTTTTGAACGGAATGTAATTAATCATCCAAATAAACCCGCCTTTATTTACTTTGATAAAACCAGATGGAAAATACTCACCTACAAAGATATTTTGGATAAAACCCAACGCTTCATTGCCGGACTTGAAACTGGTCGCTACACCTCAGGCATGACCGCCGCTGTAATGTCTCCCCCCAGCGCGGATTTCTTCCCCTTTGCCCTCGCTTTGCTTAAGCTCGGCATCGTCCCCATCCTCGTGGAGCCTGCACTGGGAATCAAAAAGATCCGCGAAATCTACGCAGAATCCAAGCCTGATATTTTTGTGGGTAATGCGCTAACCCATGCTTTGCGAATGGTCTTTGGATGGGGAAGGGGATCGGTGAAATATAACTTAAGCATTGCAGGAATAGAAAGTGGAAAGTGGAAAGGGCCGTCATTATCTACTCCCCACTTTCCACTTTCCAGCGCTTC
>DAOQPR010000269.1:0-4415 GCA_035333265.1 Anaerolineales bacterium | reverse complement strand
TCAAAGTCGAGCATCACTTCCAGTTTGTGTTCTGCGATCTGGCGGATCAGCCCGCGTGTGGCGCGTGGACGGCGTTTGTTCTCAAAGAACGACTCGTTGATCTTATCCAGCAACTCTTCGATGGAATGATCCAACATGCGGTAACGCAGCAACTGATAATTGCCGATCTTCAACAAAACCACATCCGATTGATAATCGGCATTTGGCGCAACAATGACGGCGCCCTCCCAGTCCACCAGGGTCAATTCGCTGGAGGAATAGCGCGTGCGCGATACAAGGATCTCATCGATCTCGGTTTTGTCGAAGGTATCACGTTGCGAGCGGATAAAACGGGCGATCTCCAGCGCATTCTTATCGATCCATTTATCCGGCGCCTGTTTGGCTTCATCCACCAGCAAAATGGTGTATTCCTCGAACAGCCCGCTCTGGCGATATTCAACAGGGATATATTTACTCTGCAAGGCGGTCTCGATCTTCACCCGCTCCTGCAAGGCGGAAGGGTCAAAGGGGTCTTTTAACGTAAAACGTGCCTCCACCATTTGAACCCACTCATCATATTGGTGGCGCACCACAGCCACAGCATAACCTTCAATAATAATGGTCTCATCACCCAGGCTGACAACATCAATATCCACCGGCTGAAAGTAAGGCGCATCCTTCAACCCTTGAATCGACTCCTTCTTGGGAGCAACCTTCGTTTCAGTATCGGGGAAGGCGATCAAATAACAAATTTCTGCTTTTTTCACGGGAAGCATTTTGTCAGTATATCACTGCTCCCCGATCTGCCCCCAAACGAAATATGTCGGCACATACAGCACACGCTCAGCGTGCTCACGCGCCGCTTTATCGATCTGCTTCATTTTTTGGATGTCCTCCCCCGAAACAGATCCCGCCAGATCAGACTCGATCACCGCCCATTCCAGCTCCCAATCTGCAATTGACGCCTCACCACCCGCGCCTTGAATTGTTCCCGCCTCGACGATCTTTATCCCCGCCTGAAAAAAAGACTCTGCCAATTGCGCCCCAAAACTGGGGTTTGCACCCTGCCGGAGCAGCGAAGCTGACTGCCATTTCCCTAAGGCAACAAGCCCGGCAGGTTTGTCAATTCGACCGGAATAATCCGGCTCGGCAAAGGCAATCACATGGCCGCCAGCTTTCGTCACCCGCTTCATTTCCAGCAAAGCCTGCAAAGGATCGCTCACCCACAGCAGCAAAAAGTGACAATAGACCACATCGAATGAATGATCGGCATACGGAAGATTCAACGCATTCCCTCGAACCAGGTTCGCAGACTTCACATGTCCCCTGCATTCAGCCAGCCTCACGGAATCAAGATCGATCCCATGAAGCGATGGGCCTTTTGGCAAGTCCGAAAGGATCGCGCCCGTTCCGCAGCCTACCTCCAACACGCGGCCTGATCCATTCACCCCAATTTTATTAAAGACATAAGCTCGCAGGTCGTGAGTCCATTGGGCCTGCTGGATATAACGGCTATGCCAGTTCATAGAATCCCCACAGTCACATGTGAGCCAGCGTTCGGTGCAGGCAAATTGCGCTCTGCCGTGTAACGCAACTATGACCGTACCGGATATGTCTTCGAGTGGATCGTACTCCACTCCTCCTTGAGAAAATTCCCAAGGACTTGATCAGCCATGCCCTGAGCAGGCAAAACATCCCCATCAGGCTCCACATACAGCCAGGCCCGGCCCGCACCATCTGGAATTCCATCTTCCTGAGTTTCCAAAGCGACGGGGTTATGGGCAGAATATGGGACGGGCAGATCGAATTTGAGAGCCAGCCCCAATTCGGCGGCCTGGTCGCGCAATGAGCCGTGTGCATCCAGCAAAGAATCATCTGAAATCGAAAGGGAAAGACTCTGCACGTCCAACTGTGCCAGCCGTTTCAAGGCATCCACTGCCTGAGCGACATTTCCATGGTTCAATGTGAGATGGACAGTGACGAAAATATCCAGCGGCATGATCGTCTCAAGCGCCTCCCAGGATCTTTCATTCTCCGGCTGGAGCATGAAGAGGATATGGTCAAGCCCGGTTTGCAGGAGATGCTCAACATAGTTTTTATCACTCAATCGCGAACCATCGGTGAGAAGCCCGCAAACCTGACCGTTCTGTTCAGCGCGGGCGATCAGATCGGGCAGGTCGTCACGCAGAGTCGCTTCGCCGCCGGTGAAGGTGATATGGGGAATCCCCGCCCGCCAGGCTTTATCGAGAATGCTTTTCCATTCAGCGGTGGAAAGTTCACGCTCCACCCGTTTGGCGGGAGCATATTCGGCCTGCGTATTTTCGGGCAGACGATAGGTCAGCGCGCAATCGAGGCGCAGCGGGGCGATAAGGTCGGCTGAATGGGGCTGGGCCAGATCAAAGTCCAGGAAGGAGACGGGGTCCAAGTCGGATGTGGAGATGAGGGTCTGAATCCGGTCGGCGAAGTCATTGAAATCTTCACGCGCCATTCCCTTGCTAATGCGGTAGCGAGCTGAGATCTGTTTTGCGGCTTCGTTAGGTTCGGTGCCCTTGATGAAGTGATAGGCATATTCTGCGGCTGTTGGGTTGAGCTGCAAAATGGTCGAGGCATTGAGAATCAAAATCCCCGAGCCGTCGGCATGCAACCTCAAATGCAGACGATATGGGCGCTCATCCTGCATGGCCTGCAGATGATGGGTACCCACAGGCAGCGGTTGGATCTTTGAAAAACGGTCGGCAAAACGGTTGATGATCTTCATGGGAGCTCCAGATTCTTTTCGCGCAGTGTTTTCGAAGGGTTGCGCAGCGCTAATGTAGAACCATCAGCGGAACGACTTCCTGGTTGACGCCAAAGGTTTCGCGGTGATTCTCAAAATTGAGCGGACATCCGCCGCCGCATTCCGCGACGAGCGAACAGCTTTCGCATTTGGCAGGCAGATTTTGCCGCTCACGCAGTTGGACAGACAGTTTATGGTTCCAGATCGAATCCCACGAGTCTTCGAGGATGTTGCCAAGCGGATGGTAGTACGACTGGCAGGGCAGGACGTTCCCGTTCGATTCGATACACATGCTGTATAAGGCGGCCGTACAACCTTTTACACCAAGGTTGTTGGCGGTGGGGTCAAACTCACAATACTGGGTCGGTGTGTACCATATGAGTTTTTGGCCGCGCAGGGCGGTCTTTTGGGTGGCCATATCCAGAATGGGTTGCAGTTCTCTTTGGTGCAGACCGGTTCCCACGGTCAGCCCGTGACCTGAATAGATGAGCGCGTTCAACCCAATGGTGGGAACCCCGATATCGGCCAGAAAATCCAGGGTGTCTGGAATGGTGTGAACGTTCGTACGCAACATGGTGGTGTTGGTCATCACGTAGAGATCATTGTGCAGGGCATTCTTCAACCCGGCGATGGTCTGTTTGAATGCACCCCTGGCGCGCATCATTTCATCGTGGATGTGTTCATCGCAAGATTCAACCGTGACCTGCACATGGTCCAACCCGGCATCGACGAGCTGCTGCACGAAGCGGGCATCTGACATGCGGCGGGCGTTGGTGTTGAGGCCGGTGATCTGGCCGTTGGATTCGGCATGGCGAATCAACTCCGGCAGGTCGTTGCGCAGGGTGGCTTCACCGCCGGTAAAGACGATGTGCGGCACGCCCAATTCCCATAACTGGTCGAGCACTTTGAACCACTGCTGCGTGCTTAGTTCGGGGAAGTTGCGTTCGCGGGCGTTGTAGCAATGGGCACAGTCATTATTGCAGCGATAGGTAACAGCCAGGTCCATGCGGTAGGGCGCGGAGGGGCGGGCGCTAAACGGCATGGTTGCGTCGAGTTCCAACTCGTGAACCGGGCAGGCGCCATCGGGGCGGAGGAGTTCATCAAATTGAAAGAGAAAGGAGGAAAGATCCGAATCGGCTTGTTGTTTGGAAACCGAGTATTGAGCACAAAGCGTGCGAATGCTCTCCTCTTTTGTCTTTCCTTCCAGGATCAACCAGGCCATATATGCTGCGGTCGGGTTTAGGTGCATAACGCTGTTGGCGTTGACGATCAGTGTGCCATGCCCGTCTGCGTCGATGCGCAGATGGATGCGGGATCTTTCTTCTTCGGTTTCGCGCGAGTAGTGATAAAGGCCCGGCTTGGGGCTCGCGACTCTGGGTTGACGTTTGAACAGGTCTGTTAATAAACTCATGGCTGCCTCTAATGAACAATAAGGGTTGGGTTATCTTCCGCCGCCGGCACAGGCGCAGGCACAACCGGCACAAGCGCAGGCACAGGCACAGGAGCGACCGCCGCCGCCACCGCCACTGCGGACGCTGGAGGAGGGCTTGGGCGGCGGATTGGTGGTGTTCGTTATTTTCTCTGTGAAGGTGTTGATGTTGCCGACCACTTTTTGCGAAAAGGTCTGAACGCCGATCACCATTTGGGCGGCAAAATCTGC
>DAOQPR010000268.1:0-4440 GCA_035333265.1 Anaerolineales bacterium | reverse complement strand
AAGGATGCTGTTCGTTTGGCCTTGTTTGATGGACGCGACAAAATATCACAACGAGATATTGAGTTTGCTTTTCAGGAACAATCTTATGGTTTGGAAAGTCCAATTGAAGAAATGGAGCAGGATCAAAGGCGTCAAATTGCTTACCATGAGGCTGGCCATGCCGTAATGCAATATTTTGTTCGTCCCGAAGAGCGAATTATTCGAGTAAGTATTGTTCGAAGGTCTGAAGCTCTTGGCTATGTTATGCATGTTCCAAATTATGATGTATATGGCCGACCTTTAAAGAGTATTGCAACAAGCATATTAGTTGGAATGGCTGGCCATGTTGCTGTAAAAATATTCCTTGGTGAATATTGGACGGGAGCAACTGGAGATTTTGAACAAATACGATTTAATCTTTGGAGTCTAGCTCACTATGGATATTTTGGGCCTCCAATTACTCTGGATGGCACATTGGGTGTAAGTGGTAACTTTGGTGATAAAGCTAAATTGGTCGAGAAATACTGGCAACAATTAGAAGACCAAACGGAGCAGGTTCTTCGAGAGCGTTCTGCCGAAGTACATGCTGTAGCAGCAGCCCTTTTGGAACGGGAAGATTTGACCGGGCGTGAATGTGTAGAGATCATTCGTGCCGTTTCAGGAGAACCGAATAAGTCTATAGATCCAAATACCGAAAAAGTGCTCAGTGCCCTTGTCGATGAAGTGACCGGCAAGAAGGAAATAGAGTAATCTCTGATCATGGAGTCAAAACGGGCGAGGTAGACACCTCGCCCGTTTTTTTATCGTACTGCAAGGTTTACCTTGCGAGTGGCAAAATGAAGGTTGTGCTACTTACATATTACTTCCATGACCAAACACCCAGCGAGCCTTCTGCTAAAAAGCGCGGCTCGGTCACTCCGGAGGAGGGGACGATGGCAATGGCCGGTGTGCCGGTCTGCGGATTCATAAAGGAGATGACCAGGTTGTAACTATCCGGCGACCAGATGGTGAACGATTGGTGATACTGGTCGATGTAGGGGAGGATGTTGGCAAACTCTTCGGTCGGCTGGTAGGTGGCAATAACGCGGCTTTCTCCGCTGGCAATGTCCAGGATATTCAATTCGAAATATAGAGTCTGTTCGGATGAATCCTCCGAAGTGGCAACGCCCGGGACAAAATATGCCAGTTCCGCGTTGTCAGGTGACCAGAAAAATCCATAAACCTTTTTATCCACAACGATCTCTTCTGCATTGTTGATATTTGCCACGTGTAAAGCGCCCAAAACGCCATTTGACATTTGCTCTTCGCCCACGATATATGCAAAATGCTCGCTATCTGTGGCCCAGGCGAAGGCGGTGTTGAGGTCGAATCCGGCGAGGTGGCGCTGAATTGCCCCGGTGGAGTCCGCCAGGACAATTTGCTGTTCGCCGTCCTCGGCAATTGCCGTCAGCAGGATGAAGGCTCCGTCTGGCGACCAGGCTGGGGCTTGGAAGGAGGCGGGCGCGGTTTTCATCACATATTCGATCAGCTCATCATCAAACTTTAGGAAGGAAATCTGATTCAAACCATTTTCCGCTGCGCCGTTTTTATGTACGATCATGGCGCTTCCATCCGGCGACCATGACCAATAAAATGGGGAGCCGGTATCAAGCAGTTGTCGTTCGCTGCCGTCTGCCGGAATGTTTTGCAAAAGCAGGGTTTGTTTTTGTGCCGTGGTGCTAAGTGCGCCGATATTTTGATTGTCCGGCGACCAGGATAGATAGAAGGGATACTCGCTATTGCTGGTGTACACATTCGTGACGGTGTCATCATCCACATTGGACACCATCAAGTTCGAAGTGATAGTACCCCCGCTTTGCTCAAGGCGAATGAATGCCAACTGACCTCCGTCGTGTGACCAGGTGGGGAGTTGATACAGAATGTTGCCCTGGGTTTCTTCGGTGATATCTTCAGTTAACGGAGTGGTGCTGGTGGCCGCCTGGTCGGTGATGTAGACGTTGCCATCAATGCCGATATAGGCGATCAGGCCGGATTTTCGTTCGAAAAATTTTAAGGCCGGGCTTTGTGGAACCTGGATGTTTCCGCATGCCGCAACCAAAAACGCAAGCATAAAAAGGATGAACTTTTTCATGGCTGCACCTCTTCAACTGGGACTTCCAAAATATCTATGGCGTTTTGAATGACAGGGTCTTTGGACGGGTCGATCTCATCCCAACGCGCCTCCACACGGACCTCGGGGCTGAGGCCGTTGATCCCAATCTGTTCGCTGCCGCCGACGCGGTAGGACGTGCTGGCGATGAAGATCTGGGCTCCATTGGAGAGCGAGAAACCCGAAAGGGATTCGATACTGCCGGATGTGTTTGACCCGATGACGGTCCCCCGTCCAGCCTCCTGAATGGCGCCCGCAAAGATCTCTGCCGCGCCGCTGGTATGTTCGCCCACCAAAACCACAATAGGCATCTCCAGCGAGCCGGAAAAGTCCTGGCCTTCAATTAAGGCCGTATTGGTTTGTATGCGATTGAAAATATCAATGATGGTTCTATCAAGAAAGAGTGTGAGCATATCTTGAAGTGGAAAATTGGAATTTGCACCGGAGATGCGCAGGTCAATGATCAGGCCTTTGAAGTCGCCGTTGCTTTGGAAGCCTTCCAGCTGATTGAGTACCTCCGTCATCAAATCGGTGGAACCAACAGTCGGCATGCGAATGTAGCCAATATCAGTGTTTGGCAGTTCGCTTGCATTCAATCCGACGGCACTATTGATGGTGGCGCGGGTGATCTCCACTTCACGCTGTTCCTTGCCCGGGCTTTGCACCGTGAGAGTGACCTTGGTGCCCGTCTCGCCGCGAATGCGCAGGACTACATCGCTTCCTTCTTCGAGCAGGACTGGGCTGCCATTCACTGCATAAACACTGTCGTGCGCTTTCAACCCGGCTTGTTCCGCCGGTGACCCGGGGATGACATCCAGAATGACCACATGGGGGACATCCTGCGGTTCAAAATTGACGAAGGCTCCAATGCCGCCATAGGTTGTTGTATTGGCGGCTGTATCTGCTTCTATCCGTTCCTGCCTGGTGACATATACGATCTCGCCCTCTGGGAACTCCTCTTCGAATTCAGTCATCAGTTCTGTGAATTCTGTATCACTCATCCCCTGGTTAATCTTGTCGAGGTATTCTTGATGCAGGGCATCCCAATCCATGTCACTGAGTTTGTAGTAAATATAACTTTCTTCAATGTGGCCAAATATTTCTTCAAACACGGCCGTTTGGTGCTCGGTCAATGAGATCTGTGGGCCGTAAGGCGTATCCACCTGCGCAGTTTCATTTGCTCCAATTGCAGGAATACCCGCACATGCAAAGAGAACCACCGTTGTAAGGCTTAACCAAATAAGGATGGCACGTGGACTGGAATTCATGGGAAACTCCTTGTGTAAGACAAGTAAAAATAAAGTGGGTATTGTATCAGACGGTTTTTGAAAGTCTCCCCTTACGATGCGAAGGAAATGGCCGCAACAGGACGAGTCTTAAAGCTTGTCCTGTTTACGTGGGTTCTTTATTCCATTTTTCTGATGTTCTTTGGGTTGAGCACGGAAATATCCTGCATTTTTAAAACGGCTTGTGCTTCTGCATCCAGGCGCACCCAGTAAAAACTGCGGTGTTCGGAATACGGATCAATTCGAAAGACGGTACCCATATACCAGCCTTCGTATTCACCGAATTTCTGCCCGAGGTAAACCTGTACCCGATCCTTGACTTTAATGGAATCGCTCATGATTTTTTGCGGTTCAGAAACCACAGAAATGCCGCACCGACTACGATCATAATGCCCCCGTTAAGTGCCCATTGCGGGTCGCCGGTCATGAAACTGCCGGGCAGGATGTTAATTCCCTGAAAGAACCAGATCAGGCCGGTTAACATCATCAGTACGGCCAGCACCTTTAGAAGATTTTCCAGCATCGAAACTCCTTTTAAAAAGCATATTTCTTAATCGAGCACGGTATAGCCTGTATGGTTTGGAAAACTCCCCGTCCGTAAACGAACAGGGAGTTGGTGAATCAATTTGAGTATTTGCCAGGCTGGTTATGGATTTGGCGTGCCCTGTACCGCCACCCCAACCCAGGTGAAGACACGCTTTTCGCTGGTTGCACCAGAGGCGATCCAGATGGGTTGACCCTGATCGTCCACACCGGATTGCAAGACGGGGATGACCCACCAGCGCATTACATGGGCCACATTATCCTTCGGGCGGAAGGAAGTTGGCACGATGTACTTCGTGTCTGTCACGTAATCTGTGACGCGGCGGGTTTGGCTGGCGGTGACGTCTTCCACAATAACTTGATAGGCTTCCCCTTCACGCAACACGCCCACAGATGCCCATTGCAGGGTAACGACATCGTTTGCCAGAGTGAAGGCAGCGCCGTCCGCAGGCAGGAGCAGGTTCGGGGCGGGGTAAGGAGGCG
>DAOQPR010000267.1:2393-4448 GCA_035333265.1 Anaerolineales bacterium | reverse complement strand
TACCTCTCCGCAAGCACACCCAAACGTACAAGCTGTTCATCAAACGCCTGTAAGTGTGAAAAATTAGATGTCAGAGAAGTTTTTTGGTTCATAACATCATTTAAGAAAAAGGTTATTTTTGCAGGGTTTGTCCCCGCTATTCTTTCTTATTGTACCCGATAATCACCCCCCTCCCATTTGGCTACCCGAAAGAAACACATCCACTCATCCTCTATCCATCCTCTATCCATCCTATATCCCCCCTCTTACTCTCGTCTTACCATCCTCTTACTGCCCCAATGTAGCTCCACAGTAGCTCCAATAGAGCTCCAAACAAGCCCCCATCGATCCCTAATCATCCTTCGACACTCCTTCGACGCTCCTTCGACCATCCTATATCCCCTCGTTACTCACCTCTCATTACACGTTACGTATTACTTATTACGCATCACTCATCCCCCATTACCTATCACCCATTCCCCATTAACCATTCTCCAGTACAATCCCCCCAATCAACAAGGAGATTTACATGGGCGTCATGATGCAAACCTTTTACTGGGACTGTCCCAAAGAAGACAGCAAAGAATTCCAATGGTGGAACTATATTACCCGCGAGATCCCCGGGCTGGCAAAGGCGGGCTTTACCTCGCTCTGGCTGCCGCCGGTTCACAAGGCCGCCAACCTCTTCGGCCCGTCCATGGGCTATGATCCCTACGACTTTTACGACCTGGGCGAATATGACCAGAAGGGCGGCATCCCCACCTGGTTTGGCACGCGCACAGAGTTGGGTCAGCTCATAGAAACGGCACACAGCCACCAGTTAAGTGTGATCGCGGATATGGTTCTCAATCACAACTCCGGCGCAGATGCGCAGGAAGTCAACCCCATCACGGATCAATCACGCTGGACGGTCTTCAACCCCAAGAGCGGACGCTTCCCACGTAACTGGGAGTCGTTCCACCCCAGCATGTATGAGAGCTGGGACGAAATGACCTTCGGCGACATGCCCGACCTCTCGCATCGCAATCCCTACGTCTATGCCGAACTGCTCAAGCTCGCGCGCTGGCTCATCGAAGAAATCGGCTTCGACGGCTTCCGCTACGACTTCGTCAAAGGCTATGGCGCCAACACCATCACCGCCATTCAGGAGTATCGCTACATGCGGGATGGCGCACACTACAAGCCCTACGGCGTGGCCGAATATTGGGACAATGCCAACAACACCCTGCACTGGGTCGATTCGGCAAACTTCTCCAACAGCAACCCGGTCGATGCCTTCGACTTCCCTCTGCGCGAACTGCTCAAAGCCATGTGCGACGAGTACGGCTTCAGCCTCAAGAACCTCGTCCATGGCGATACCATCCTCAAAGCCCAACCCTATAGCGCCGTGACCTTTGTGGAAAACCACGACCTGCGCGACGAAGGCCGCCCCATCACCAACGATAAACTGCTGGCTTATTCCTACATCATGACCCATGAAGGCTATCCCTGCGTCTTTTGGAAGGACTACTTCAACTACAACCTGGCCCTGCGCGACACCCCCAACGGCATCGACGCGCTCGTGCAGGTGCATGAGAAATACGCAGGCGGCGTCACGAACATTCTTTATCTTTCAAATGACCTGTACATCATGCAGCGCGGCGGCTATGGGAATCAACCCGGGCTGATCTACGTCTTGAACAATCACGGCGAAGGCTGGCACGGACAATGGGTCAACACCAAATGGAAGAACGCCTCCTTCCAACCCGTAGCCTGGTGGAGCAAAAACGAGCTTTTCCGCCCCGCCGACCAATCCACCGACGCCAACGGCCGCGGCCAATTCTTCGCCCCCCCGCGCGGATACGCCGTCTATGCTCTAAAGTGAACGGACTCCGCAAGTTCTACTTGCGATGATTAAAGTAAAAGAGTCCAGAAGTAGCACTCTGGACTCACCAGTTATCCACACCCCATAACCATTCACTACTCACTATTCACTACTCACCATTCACTACTCAACACACCCCATCCCCATCGTCTCTTACATAACAAGCATCACTCTGAAACAACTGCCATTCATACATCAGCCTTGTCAACTCC
>DAOQPR010000267.1:0-2293 GCA_035333265.1 Anaerolineales bacterium | reverse complement strand
ATAACAAGCATCACTCTGAAACAACTGCCATTCATACATCAGCCTTGTCAACTCCTTGATGTACGCCGGAATCTCCTCCCCGCTCACCATCCGCTCGTAATTCGTGATCACCGGCAGAGAACGCCCGTCAAACATCTTCGGCGCTTCCTCCGCCCGGATAATTACCCGCTCATACCCCAACACCAATTCCCGAAACTCCGCCTCAATCGCATCTGCTTGCACACTCTCAACCTCTCGATAAAGCCTAATCATCTCAACTCCTCATTCATCATTCATCATTCACAATTACCCCACCCCAGCATTATATAATATCCACCACCCTACGGTACAATCACCTCATGACCAAATGGATAGGTTCTTTGCTTTTCCTACTTGGCGTCCTGGGCGGCATGGCCATGGCCGCAGCCCTCACCTGGAGCGAAGTGGAAGCCAGCGTCGCTTCCACCCCCGCCGATTCAAAACCCATCTCCCTCTCCTGTCCCTGGATCTTATCCGCAAACGAAACCGGAACCATTCGGGCAACCATCGTCAATGAACTGGATGAGGAGGTCAAACCTGTCGTCATCGCCGGGTTTGGGCAGGCTTATACCTCTTCCCAGAAGTTCACCCGCGAGATATATGTCCTCGCACCCAAAGAGACCCAATCGCTGGAGTGGCAGGTCGATGCCTCATCCGCAGCCTACGGACGGGTCATTCCGGTGGTCGTCACCCAATCCAGATACAGCCTCAATCCCCCACGCTGGGGCATCTGCGGCATCCTGCTTTACAGTCTCTTTGGCCTGAACGGCATCACCACCCTTATCCTCATCCTAAGCGCCAGTATCCTTTGCATCGTGGCAGGCTACCTGATGTTTCGTCCCAGCCTCATGGCTCAAGGCGACCAGCATAAGATCAGGTCGCAAATGGTCAACGTCCTCATTCTATTAACCTTCGCCTCGCTGACAACCTCCCTGCTCCGCTGGTGGGGGCTGACCATCCTCTTTGAAGTCATCAGCGCCATTTCGATCGTCACCATTCTGACCGAACTGATCATTCCGCGCGGCAGGCCGGGGTAACCCCATGTACGAACACCGCAAACAACCGCTTGCCAAGGGAACCGTCTTTGCCAAACGCCTCGCACTCAACGGGCTGATTGGTCTTCTGCTCCTGTTCGTTTCACTTGTTATCGGCATGCTGGGCTATCACTTTCTCGAACAGCTTAACTGGGTCGACTCCCTGCTCAATGCCTCCATGATCCTCGGCGGCATGGGACCCGTCGCCCCGCTGAAGACCACTGCCGGAAAACTCTTCGCATCCTTCTATGCCATCTACTCCGGGGTCATCCTGCTGGCCGCAGTCGGCATCCTGGCAACGCCCATCTTCCACCGTTTTCTGCACCACTTCCACCTCGCTGAAGATAAATAATGACAGATTTCACCCCCATCCATTTCTACGACGAATCCATCGAAGTCCTCTTCGACGAGCCGCCAGTGCGCGAGAAGGCCCCCCACTGCCCCAACGGATTCATCTGGAACAAGACAACCTATCAGGTCACCGCCGCCCTCTCCGAGTGGACCGACTTCACCCGTCGCGGCAGAATGGCCAATAACATGCGGCCCGCCCATGCCGCCACAGCCGCCACACGCGGGTCGCTCAACGTTGGGCGGTATTACTTCCGCGTGCAGGTACACACCGGCCAGATCTTCGACCTTTACTACGACCGCGCCATGAAAAGCGTCGACGACCGCAAAGGACAATGGCTGCTCTATCGCGAACTGGAAATGAACAATGGATCAACAACCGCCCATTAACCTAAACGCGCCTCCCCCTCCGCCCGCGCCTGCCCGCTGGACCGCAGCCGATACCTGGCTGGGGCTTTTCCTCCTCATCCTCGTTGTTGCAGGTTATTTATTTGCAATCTCCCGCTTCGAAGAATCTCGGAACCTGAGCCTGCTTTACGTGGCAACTTTTGAATTCCTGCTGCTGATCCCGATTGCCATCATCTTTTTATGGCGCAAAGTTTCCTGGCAAGAGTTGGGCCTGCGCAGATTCCACCGCAACATGCTTGTCCTGGGTATCGGACTCTTGTTGCCCGTATATACCGTCACCATCATCAATAACGTGGTCATGCTCGCGTTAAAGGTCACGGTTCAAGCCGAGGTCATCGCCCAGCTATTTGACGAGTTGGACTCGCCCCTGCTCTTTGCAGTGGTCACCGCCGTGATTGCCCCCATCACCGAGGAGCTATTCTTCCGCGGTTTTCTCTTTAAAGGCTTGCGCGAAAAATATGGCTGGGTCAATGCCTTGATGTTCA
>DAOQPR010000266.1:0-4450 GCA_035333265.1 Anaerolineales bacterium | reverse complement strand
AAAAAGTATTTTGCTTCCTGCAAAATTCGCTTTTTGCGCACTTTTCGCGTTGTGGTTTTAAGAAATTGAGAAACCATAGAAAATTAGACCCTTTTCAATGCACAATATAGACTAATATCTTACAGTACTTTAGATTATTATTACCACATGGAGGATGGAATGATATCTGTCTTAAGGAAATTGATTTATGCCTTTGTTTGTTTAAGCTTTCTTCTGACACTTATTGGAGTTCAGCCCGCCTATGCGGCAGGGATTGTAGTAAACACTAATGCAGATAATTTGGCAGACGATGATTTATGCACCTTGCGTGAAGCCATTACCACCGCCAATAGTGATGTAGGCATTAATACAGGTGACTGTACTGCCGGGTCTGGTGTGGACACTATCACCTTCGCCACAAATTACACCATCACGCTCACCACCCAACTGCCACCGGTGACTACCGCAATCACCATCACCGGCAACAGCGCGGCGGACACAATCATTCAGGCATCCACCTGCGACCCGATCAATCTGCCCGGCGGATGTACGCCAGCTAAATATCGTATATTTCAGGTGACCGACAGCGGCAACCTGACCCTGAATAATTTGACTGTTCGCCACGGGTTTTGCAAGCCCAATAGTTGTGAAGGCGATACAACAAACTACCCACAATACGGCGGTGGTGTCTTAAATGATGGGGGAACCCTGACTGTGACCAACAGCATAATCGCCAATAATATGGTCTCTCATAATGATATAGATCCCAACGATATCAGTGGTGGCGGGGGCATCTCCAGTACGGGAAACTTAACAATAACCAACAGTATCATTCAAAATAATAGGGCGGATTATGGCGGTGGCGTGAGTACCTTCTCCCCTGGAGTGTTTAGAATGAATAACTCTATTGTCAGCGGGAACAGAGCTTCATCAGACAATTTTGGGGCACAGGGAGGGGGGATTCATAATAATAGCACGGATGCAATCATCAAAGGCAGCCTGATTTCCGGCAATATTGCCTCAGATTTTAATAAGGATGCCGAGAAAAATTTTGGCGGTGGCATTCTCAATCTTGGTAGTTTAACCATCATCAACACAACAATCACTGGCAACATCGCCGGAAATTCGACTTCTAAGGGTGTTGGCGGGGGTATTGCCAATTATGGTGGCTTTTTAACTAATACAGATGAACTCTTGTACATCACCAATAGCACCCTCAGCGGGAATAAATCCAACTTCGGCGGCGCGCTTGCCAACGAAAGTAAAACTGCCCTTATCATCAACAGCATTTTAGCCAATAGCCAAGGTGCCTTCGATTGTTACAACAACCCTAATCGAGCCATGATTGGGCTTCAAAATAGCATTCTGGAAACGAATGACCCCTCGAAAATTTACAATTCCGATACGGGATTTTGGGGTGAACTAGCCTGCGAGGGTACATTTATCTCAGCCGACCCAAAGCTTAGTGCGCTGGCAAACAACGGCGGTCCGACTCAAACCCTGGCACTGCTTCCTGGCTCCCCTGCTATTGACGCAGGTGATGATGACGAATGTTCTGCTTCAAAGGTAAATAACCTCGACCAACGGGGGATAACACGGCCATATGGCAGTCATTGTGATATTGGGGCGTATGAGTACGACCCACCTTTCGTGATTTCCATCACCCGCGCCTCTGCATCCCCCACCTCTGCTGCCAGTGTGGATTTCACCGTCACCTTCTCAAAAGCTGTCACTGGTGTGGATAGTGGCGACTTTTCTTTGACTACTTCTGGTGTCTCCGATGCTTCTATCACCAATGTGAGTGGTTCTGGATCTGTCTACACTGTCTCAGTCAATACTGGTTCCGGGAATGGCGCTGTTCGTCTCGATATCCCGTACAATACGAGCATCACGGATATTGCTTCAAACGCCCTTACAGGATTACCCTATGTGAACGGTGAAACGTATTCAATAATTCGTGACCAAACATTTTCCGATACACCAACGAGTTACTGGGCCTGGCAATATATCGAACGCCTCTACAACTCCGGCATCACGGGTGGATGCGCGACCAATCCGTTGAGCTATTGTCCAACGTCACCGGTCACCCGTGGGCAAATGGCGGTCTTCCTCTTAAGGGGAATTCACGGGTCAGGCTTTACTCCGCCTGCCGTGGGAGGAAGCACAGGGTTTACCGATGTGGATACCGGTTACTGGGCTGCGGCGTGGATCAAGCAATTGGCGGCAGAAGCAATTACCGGCGGATGTGGAAGCGGGGTTTACTGCCCTGAGGATACAGTCACCCGTGCGCAGATGGCAGTGTTCCTACTCAAGGCCACGCATGGATCATCCTATTCCCCGCCGAATGTGTCCGCTACGTTTGGGGATACCTCCGGTCACTGGGCCGAGGATTGGATCGAGCAGTTGGCCGCGGAGGGAATCACATCCGGATGTGGTGGCGGCCTGTACTGCCCGGACAACCCGGTGACACGTGATCAGATGGCGGTGTTCTTGGTCAAGGCTTTCAATTTACCGTAAATTGCTTATTTACAAATCGGGAAAAACCTGATCAGGTTTTTCCCGATTTGTCATTTAAGTAACTTGTATTTCAAAAAAATTTCACTACAATTAATGAATGGGTTATTTTCCATAAGGCAATAAGTTGAGTCTTCTCCAAAAGAGGTCGTATGTTCACAAAGAATAGGTTGTTTCTATGGATACGTTTGATCCTCGGCTTTATTTTCGCGGTCAGCTTGCTAAATGGAACCTTTGAAAAAGTTAGCGCTGGCCCTGTGGTTGGTTCTATTTCCGGGGTGGTCTATCAAGCAGATGGGACGACACCGCTTGAAAATGTATACGTTTTAGCAAGCGGTGCGCCTAATTATTCGTTTTGGTATTGTACAAATGCACTTGGAGAATACACCCTGTCCGGTTTGCCATTCGGGGTTGAATTCAAGGTGGAGGCGTCCCCAACCTGGGTAAATTGCGGCATTTGGGGAAATTATGTTGAAGAATTCTGGCCAAACAGCATGGATGCCGAACATGCCGATTCCGTCCTGCTGGATGCATTCAACCCTGATCGAACAGGCATCAATTTCACGCTGGACCCGGGAGGTGTGATCTCGGGGACAGTGTATAAAGCCGATGGTGTTACGCCGATTAAAAATATAGCAGTAAGTTTTGCCAGCGGAGACACCGATTATGGCTCTATCTGTACGGCTGTCAACGGACAATATGCTTTTCATGGTGTTCCCCTTAATACACCTATGCGGATACAGACTCATTCGTATCATGACAGTTGGTGCAATGCAGATGCAGACTACGTCCCGGAATATTGGCAAACCACATTGGATAACGGTCCCACCCTGCTTACCGTCCCAACACCCTCTTCACCGATCAACGGAATTGATTTCAACCTTGAGTTGAAGGGTGGGCAGGCCATCCCCAGTCTGGGGGTTTGGTATCTCGATGATTATATAGAAGTCATGAACTGGCCAACAGGAGCACATGTAAAGCTTTTTATCGATGACCCCGTCACTGTGGTATCTCCCGATTTTACAGATCAGATGAGTCTTACTGGATCAGATGGTTATTTTGATACCAGCGGGGCATTTGATATCAAGCCGGGAATGATTGTGATCGTATCTGGAAACTATATTTCCAATGTCGTTGTTGTCCGCAATGTGACCATCACTGAAGTAAACCAGGTAACCGATACAATTACCGGAACCGCTCCGGCGAATGATTGGCTTTGGATGTATTTCGCCGATTCATGCTGCCGTGCAACCACAACAAGCCCGGATGGAGTTTGGGAGATCGATTATCAAGTTACAGGGCCAAAGGGAGAGTCTATTGCAGATATTAACTCAGATTCGTCCGGCGCCATTCACGATCCCAGCGGCGATGGAAGAACTTCGGTGGAATGGATTGCGGCTCTTCCTGCTGTCGAATCGATTCAAAGAGCCGCCTCCAACCCCAGCGCCGAGGCCAGCCTCAACTTTACAGTGACCTTTTCCAAATCTGTAACCGGGGTGGATGTCCATGACTTTACCCTCACCACAAGTGGGATATCCGGCGCTGCTCTTCAAAATGTCAGCGGTTCAGGCAAAACCTACACCGTTTCTGTAACCACTGGAGATGGAAATGGCACAATTCGTCTGGATATGCCCGTAAATGCAAACATCACAGACATGGACCTTCGTCCGCTTATGGGGCTGCCATATACAAATGGTCAATCGTATTCAATAATCCGTGAACAAACATTTGAGGACACGCCTCCCACGTATTGGGCATCACAATATATTGAAAGACTCTATATATCCGGCATTACCGGCGGGTGCGGCAATGGAAACTACTGTCCCACCGACCCAGTCACCCGCGCGCAAATGGCCGTCTTCCTCTTGAAGGGAATTCACGGGTCGAGTTTTGCTCCGCCTACGGTGGGAGGGAGCACCGGTTTTAGCGATGTGGATGTCAGTCACTGGGCCGCAGC
>DAOQPR010000265.1:0-4473 GCA_035333265.1 Anaerolineales bacterium | reverse complement strand
CCGGTTGAGGGACGGTTGGAAGGGCAGTGGCAGCTTCCGGCTGGGGGGTGGAGGCGGGTTCGAACGTCAACCCGATGGTGGCGGTTGCTGCAATTTCCGGTGTGGGGGCAGAAGCGGGCAAGGTCGAACCGCAAGCGAGCGAAAGCGCCAACAACACTGTCAAAAAAAGGATGCGTTGCTTCATGCCTAGAGATTTCCGCGGCGTTCCTGTTCGAGTTCCAACGATTCAAACAATGCTTTGAAGTTCCCCTTGCCGAACCCTTGTGCGCCGTGACGCTGGATGATCTCGATAAACATGGTGGGGCGGTCCTGGATGGGGCGGGTGAAGATCTGGAGCAGGTAGCCTTCGTCATCTTTGTCTACGAGAATGCCGAGATCGTGAATGGTTTTGAAATCTTCTTTGATCTTGCCCACCCGATCGGGCAGCATTTCGTAGTAGGTATCTGGCACGCGTAGAAATTCAACGCCGTTCTTGCGGAGGGTATCGACAGTCGTGAGAATATCGCCGGTAATAATGGCAATATGCTGCGCGCCAGGCGACATGTAATAATCGAGATATTCTTCGATCTGGCTTTTGCGCTTGCCTTCGGCAGGTTCGTTGATGGGAAACTTGACGCGTCCATTGCCATTTTGCATGACCTTGGACATGAGGGCGGAGTATTCGGTGGAGATGTCTTTGTCGTCGAAGTGCATAAGCTGACGGAAGCCCATTACCTGATGATAGAAGTTGACCCAGTGATTCATCTTGCCAAGCGGCACATTGCCGACAATGTGGTCAATGGCGGCAAGCCCGGTCGACTCGGTTTCATGTTTGAGCGGGCGATAGGTGGGGGCGAAAGTGCCTTTGTAATCTCCGCGATCGATAAACGCATGAATGGTTTCGCCGTAGGTGTAAATGGCAGAGCTGCGATAAATGCCATGATCATCTTTTTCTTCGCGTGGCGCCCAGGCGGACTTTCCTCCGCGGCTGGTGGTTTCGCGCCAGGCTTTTTCAACATCGTCCACTTCAAGCGCAATAACTTTGACGCCATCGCCATGAACCATATGATGGGCGGCCAGCGGACTGGAAGGTGTATAGGGCGCAGAAACAACAAACCGCGCCTGTCCCGATTCAAGTACATACGAGGCGAAGTCGCGGTTGCCGGTTTCTAACCCTGAATAAGCAACAGGTCTGAAGCCAAATGCCTTCCACCAATAATACATGGCATGTTTGGCGTTGCCCACGTAAAAGTGGACGTGGTCGAACGATTTGATCTGGAGGAAGTCAGCCTCCTCGGTCATGGGGCGGGATTCGGATTTATCCTTTGTTACCATTTTCTCTCCTTTGGTTGGTTTTCCCATTTGCATGGGATATTGCTTGTCTCCATGATTCTACGATAAATGCAAAGTGTGTGCAATAAAAAAATCATGCCCAACTATCGAAGTTGGGCATGTTCTGAAATTTACACCTGTACAGGTTTTATCATTTGATCCTTTATAAGGAATGGAATGTATAAAATGAAGAAGATAATGAATGCCACAACCTCCAGTTGTGGGATATACCACGGCCAGGGGGAGAGGACATCCATGAGAGTAGGGGAAGGCGGCTTTTGCGCAATGAACAAATAGTTACTGCCAATGACCCGGTTGAGGAAGAAAATGATGACCATGTAAATATTCGTCCAAATGAAGATGCGTTTGAAGGAGGCCCATGTTGGCCGTAGCCCTTCCATAATGGTCATGTAGAGCGGGATGGTAATGATCAAACCATGGGCAATGAGGGTTTGCATGATTCGGTAATGCGGAATATCGTACATCGCGCCATCGGCCGGTGTTAGAAAGGCCTGTAAGGCGCCGCCGATTCCCAGAAAGTAGGCGAAATCATACAGGCTGCGATTGTCTGTCAGCGCCATGTAGACGATGATCCACAGAATCATACTGCACATATGCAGGGGCAGCATGGTCTGGATGGTCCAAATGCCCCAATAGGCCGACCAGATATGCAGCCCGATCTCATTGACCGCCAACAGAACAGCCAGCGTAATCCGCACAATATTTTTTTCCCGATGCCCCCATACGTTTCGAAAATAAAATAGCGACAGCCAGAAAAGCACAAAGACCGCCACCACGGTCAGATGTTTGGGGCCAAAGATCTGTAGTGGGATCGCTGTGGGTTCAACAGAAAACAATTCCGACATACCTGCCTCCACAAATGAAATGAATTGCTCAGAATATTGTAAACTGTTTTCCAACTGACACAGCACACTAATCTATGCCCCAGTCTCGCTTCTTTTTATTGCATCCTCAATAAACATCTTCCAGACCGGGTAGGCATCTTCATCCCAGATCGAGTGCATCACCTCAAAGGCATCATCCGTCTTCCAGCCAAGCCGCAAAACCCGATACATCAGAATAAAGGCACTGGCGCGGAAATTCGCCTCACAGTGAATATGGACTTTCCTGCCTTTGTTGGCATCCAGGGTATCCATAAAGATATTCAAGCCGTCCCTGGTGGGTGTACCCCAATGGACAGGGATGTTAATGTACTGCATCCCCAGCGCCTCGACCAGCGCGGCTTCATTGGGTATTGCTTTCGGTACATCATGCGGCGCGAGATTGACAATCAATTCCACCCCGGCTTGCGCCACCAATTTCATCTGCTCGGCGGTCGGCATTCCACTGCTGGACAACTTCTCATGATACGACAAGAAGTTATAAATTTCGTTCATTTGATCCTCGTGATTTTTCCATTCGTCATTTTTTGAAGGTCTTCGGTCTTGAGTTCAAAAATGGCTTTCGGAGTTCCCGCCGCGGCCCAGATGGTGGCGTATTGCTGGAAATCTTCATCCAGATAAGTTTCCATCGCTTCGATATGACCCAGCGGCGGCACGCCTCCAATCGCATAGCCGGTCACTGCTCGCACAAAATCGGCATCCGCCTTCCCGATGGGTTCCCCGGCGTACTCGCTGATTCGTTTTTCATCCACACGATTTGGGCCGGAGGCCAGCACCAGAATCGGCTTGTGACTGGTTTTGCCGCGAAAGATCAACGACTTGACGATCTGTCCCAATTCACAGCCTGCCTGGTTGGCGGCTTCCTGGGCGGTGCGGGTCGATTCAGCGTGCTCGATCACAGAATAGTTATAACCAAGAGATCGAAGCAGGTCTTGAATTTTTTGAGCGGAGGGGGAAAGTGTGGACATCCGCACATTATACAAAACAAATTATTTCCTCGTGTACTTGATCTGCCATTTCACCTGCCAGGTCTTTCCGTCATCATCTGAACGTTCCCAGTTCCAATCGAATTGACCGGGCTCGATGTTATACCAAACCATCCTCTGCTTGCAGGCTTCACCTTTCACAATTGCATCGCGCACAAGGATCATTTTCCCGTCGGAAAACCCGCCGGTAAAATCCAGGTAGGAGCCGCTGTTATCCACCCAGGTTTGGCACCACAACTTTCGTTCCGGGTCGTAACATGAGACGCTCATACCGATCAGATCCGGCGCCGTGAAATTTTCCTGCACCACCTTGCCATCGAATGCCAACTCAACGCGGTTGGTTCCTTTGCCGTCCTCTGCCCAGGCGGCGTCCCATTCACCGAGCCAAAAATCAAATTGCCTTTCAGGTTGAATTTCCATTGGGTTCTCCTTTTCGTTGAAAAAATAGACTGTATAATACTTGCATGCCTACACAGGAAGAAATTTACAAAACAGAAGGTGATAAATACGAAGCCTTGATCGCGCGTGAGGACTATCAGGGGAATATCCTCAAATCCCTGCGAGAGATCACACCATTGGAAAACCGCCTCGTTCTGGACCTTGGGGCTGGCACCGGACGACTGGCCGGGTTGCTCGCTCCACACGTTCGCCACGTCCGCGCGTTTGACGTGTCGGAGGAGATGCTGCGGGTCTGCCGGGACAAGTTTATCGCCAGTGGGCGTACCAATTGGCAGGTGGATGTTGCCGATCATCGTAAATTACCTGTTGAAAACCAATCCGCCGATCTGGTCGTCTCCGGCTGGAGCGTAAGTTACCTTGCAGTATGGAACCCTGACACCTGGCGGGAGGAGTTAGAGTCATGGCTCAGCGAAATGAAACGCGTCTTAAGACCGAACAGCTTTATCGTTCTGTTTGAGTCGTTGGGCACGGGCAATGAATCGCCGATCAAGTTGGATCATCTCAAGGGTTTTTATCCCTGGCTGGATGAGGTCGGTTTCCAAAATAAATGGATCCGCACTGACTACAAATTCGTTTCACTGGCTGAAGCTGAGGAACTCTCGCGCTTCTTCTTCGGCGATGAACTTGGGAACAAGGTCGTGCAAAACAACTGGGTCATCCTGCCGGAGTGTACCGGAGTATGGTGGCTGAAAGTCTGACTCACGTATCAAGCGGTAGAGCTTTGAGCGGTATGCTGCGCCTGGTTTTATTTCGCTCGTATTCCTCGTAAATGCCTTTGTAATCGGAAGCTTCATATCGGCTGAATATCTCGGCAA
>DAOQPR010000264.1:2391-4494 GCA_035333265.1 Anaerolineales bacterium | reverse complement strand
CTGGCTGGAACTTTGTGGGGTTTGGCAGGAGCCATTCACCGTGTGATTGTTTCGACCGTTGAACGAACAAGCGGAATCGACCTGCAATGAAGCGCACGCATCAAGCGCAGCCTGGGGCGGATCGTGGCGGGTATTGCCATTTCCGTTACCGCCGCGATTGTCGTTTTGATTCTGCGGCTGAGCCGTCGGTGCGGCGGAAGTGGACGAGTCGATCATCACCGTATTTTCGTTGAAGAAAAAGACATTCTCCTGAAGTTTGGTGAGGCTTGTATTGCGGCGAATGATATCGGCCAGGCTGGTATTCTGAATTTGCTCAATCTGTCGGTTGGAAAGATCGGCCTCATACCAGAAGCGGTCTCCGGCGCGCAGGCGTACGAATTGATCGACAATGATGGCGGTGAACGTCTCGCCCATGCTGGAGTCTGGCAGGTGGTCTTCAGCCAGGCCGCCAACCCACAGATCGATGTTATCCACACTGCCGTATGTGGCGGCGAGTTTTGCCTGTAAGGCCGGGTCAGAAGTGATCTGGCCGAAGCGGGTGACACGTCCCAACCCATAGGCTTCACGCACCGTGTTGTAGTCAGCAATGCCGTGATCGCGCCCGCGCTGGATGTTGAGGGAGGCCAGGTCAAAACCACCCTGACCCGGTTCGCCGAAGAGGAAATTACGCACATCATCCACCACAATGGTGTCGATCTCCTGCGCGTTATCCGAAGCGAGATATTTCAGGAGTGGGTCAATGTCTGTTTCGCTGAGCACGCCCGGGTTAAAGAAGGAGGCGCGTAACTCCATCGCATCGAAAATTTCTTCGCCTTCGTTATCCAAAAATTCGATGTCATCTCCCAACATGCTGTGACCCACGCGAAAGGCCGCCGTGGAAAATTCCGTGGCGATGCCGGGGTTCACATCCGATTGATAACCGCCATAAGCAGGGATGGCATTCTCGCCGAGGATGGCGGGCAGGAATTCATCGTAGGTGATCTTTTGCAGTTCGGCGATCACCATGCGGCGGGCGTATTGATACAGTTCCTCGTCAGTCCAATCCGGGTGCTGGCGCGCGGCTTCATCGGCAATGCGATTGTGTTCGCGTAAAAAGAGGACATGCAAAGACATCAACTCAGGGTTTTCATTGGCGCGTACATCGCCTGCCAGAAACAGTTTTGTGTCATCCACACGATGCGCATCATTGGCATTGGGAAAGCCGTCTGTATTGAATGGCATCAGGTTGCCAGCGCTGACCTTCATTCGTCCACCGCTGAATTCACGCAGGGCAGCGGCACGTTCGGCATCCACACCATAGATCTGTGAGCCATCGACAAAGGCTGTGATGCTATTAACCTGTTCGCGCGGGTTGCCTGCCGATGTTCCGGTTGCCGGGTCGTATTGCGAACGCGAAAACAGGATGTTCATTGTGCCCGTTTGATTCGGGTCGAACCATTCATCCCCTGAAGGAACGATCACGGGCAGTGGTTCAACCGGCTCAGCAGAACCGGTCAAATCAATATCGTGGTCGAGGAACTGGCCCCAGGCATACACAAAAGCAGTGAAATCTCGGTCGTTCAAAATGCCATCTTCCGGGTTGACTGAAAACGTATTGCTCACCACACGCGGACTGGGGCGGTCGGCCCCGGCCGGGCTGCGAATGCCATCAGCATAATCAACAGGCGAAAGCCGCAGCAATTGCTGGTTCACACTCCCCCATTCGGGGTGCGCCACGTTGTTGCCTTTGCCATCCAATGGAATGGTCTCTGTGCTGGCCGTGCTCTGTGCCGGGGCTTCAAAGTCATTCGAGACCACCAGTGAAACATTCGCTTCGGGCGGCAGGATCGACTGGCATCCGACCGCGATGATCGAAACAGCGAACAATAAAATTCTTGAAAATCTTTTCATATCGATTCTCCTTTGATGAAATATGGTTTCATTGTATGGATGTAAACAAAATGTAATGAGTGCGTAAAATCATCTTTCCTGTGAATTTGCTATGAAATGAATCACAATGACCCATGACGAGTGTCATGGGTCATTGTGTATTGCTTATGTTTTCTGTTATGGTTTGGGGTTGCCGGGGCCGCCGCCATTCCCAGGTCCGCCATTACCGGGACC
>DAOQPR010000264.1:0-2291 GCA_035333265.1 Anaerolineales bacterium | reverse complement strand
CCAGGGTGTCCCAAGGTAGCTTGAAGTTCTTCAACCGTTACGCCCAGTGCCTGAGCAACTGCTTCCAGATCAGGGCGGCAGTCTGTGCCGTTGGCAGGTTGAGCAGATGGGTCTGAGCACTCTGCCGGGCGGGCATCCTGTAACGCCTGTTGAAGTTCTTCAGTGGTCACGCCCAAGGTCTCTGATGCAGTATCCAGGTTATGTCCATCTGGGCGGTTCTCTTCCAATGCAGTCTGAAGTTCTTCGGCGGTAATGCCGAGAGATTCAGCAACTGCATCGAGGTCGGGTCGGCAATCTACGCCGTTACCAGGCTGGGTAGTTTGATCTGTGCATTCGGCAGGTCGTGCATCCTGAAGCGCCTGCTGAAGTTCTTCAACGGTTATGCCTAATGATTCTGCGACGGCATCCAGATTATCATTCCCTTGTGGGCCACTCGGTCCGCCCAACGCAGTCTGAAGTTCCTCAACGGTGACACCCAGCGCTTCTGCAACAGCATTCAGATCGGGACGGCAGTTTTGAGCATCGCCAGGCTGTTTGCTTTGATCTGTTCCATCGGTAGGGGTAGCACATTCGGCCGGGCGTGCATCCTGTAAAGCCTGCTGGAGTTCCTCGACCGTTACACCCAGGGTTTCAGCGGCAGTGGTCAGATCGTGCTGGCCTTCGCCGCCTCCATGCGAGCCTCCCAGGGCAGCCTGGAGTTCTTCCGTCGTTACGCCCAAAGCCTGGGCAACAGCATCGAGATCCGGGCGGCAATCCACACCTTCTACAGGTTGTGTTTGGTCAGCACATTCAGCGGGGCGGGCATCCTGCAAGGCCTGTTGGAGTTCCTCCACTGTTACACTGAGGGTTTCTGCTGCTGCGGTCAGGTCCGCGCCGCCATTGCCAGGGCCACCCTGATTCAGAGAATTGGTGACTGATTGTGCCTCTGTGTTGGAAGGCAGTGAAACATCTTCTCCGCTCACCACCGCTATGGCGGGGGCCGATCCTGTTTGTGCCAGTGCTTCCACAGAGGTCGCTCCACAAGCACCAAGGACGGTGGCAAACAAAGCGAAACCAGCTACAAGTAAATATGATTTATAGTTCATGAGATTTTTCCTTTCGTTTGAAGTTAAAAGTTGACGAGTTATCGTTGATAGTCATTGCAGAGTTTGTGTTGAATTCCTGCATGGGCGCTCCTTGTGTTCGATCTTGTATGTATTTTATGGAGACGGGTCGTTTGGCAGGAGTGCCTGAAATCACCATTCCCCCCAATTAGGCATGAGATGAATCATCAGGACCCATGACGGCTGTCATGGGTCCTGGGTACTATTCCTACAAAGAAATTTTACTACTCGCGATTTGTCTGCCAGATCAGGCGCAAACCTTCCAGTGTAAGCCAGGGAGAAATGATATCGATGACCTTGGTTTCCCTTGCGACGACTTCTGCCAGCCCACCCGTAGCGACGACTTTCATCTCGCCTCCCAACTCCGCCCGGAACCTGCTCACCATTCCCTCGACCATGGAGACGTAGCCGAAAAGGAGTCCGGACTGCATCGCGTGGACAGTATTCCGCCCAATGACAGAAGGCGGCACTTGCAGGTCAATGCGCGGAAGTTTGGCGGCGCGGGTGTAAAGCGCTTCGGCTGCGAGGTTGATTCCAGCTGTGATCGCGCCGCCGAGATATTCCCCGTCTTTAGTGATGGCGTTGAAGGTGGTGGCTGTGCCAAAGTCCACGACACAAGCGGGGCCGCCATAGAGTTTCATTACCGCCACCGCATCACAAACACGGTCCGCGCCGACAGCCTTCGGGTCTTCATAACGGATCTTGATGCCGGTCTTCACGCCTGCATCCACCACGAGCGGTTCCTGTTTGAGATATTCACGGCAGGCTTGAACGACTCGTCCTGTCAACGGTGGGACGACAGAAGCAAGGGAAATTCCTTTGATGTCAGCGATTGTTTTTCCCGCGTTCTGCAATAATCCCAAAAGCTGTAAACCGTATTCATCGGGCATACGGTTATGGTCGGTGGCAAGACGCCAATGCGCGCCGAGTGTATCGCCTTCATACAGTCCGAGCGTGAGGTTGGTATTTCCAATATCGATGGTGAGGAGCATAATTTTATTTTACTCCGTTCTTTGTGAGGTTCGGTTAATGGAGAATGGTTAATGGATCAAGGTGTTGCCGCATAAAAGGGAGCCAGTGTGCGCAAGATTCCATGAATGAAGTTGAAATTATTGACCACTAAAATCAGAAGAAAGACGGCAAGCCCCCACTGAAGCCAAGTCTTCTCTGCAAGGCTGGAGTATGCCA
>DAOQPR010000263.1:0-4543 GCA_035333265.1 Anaerolineales bacterium | reverse complement strand
CATGCCGGTCAGCGGCGTGCACCAAGGGACTCTGGCCGCCTTGCGCTATGCCCGTATCCTCTCAGACGATATCACAGCCATCCATGTCTCGGTCGAGCCCGCGGATGCGGAAAAAGTCCGTCAAAAATGGGAAACCTGGGGCGAGGGCGTTCGTATGGTGATGTTAAACTCGCCCTACCGCCTCTTCCTTGAACCTTTACTGGGCTATATTGCCGAAGTCTCGAAGCAACGCCAACCCGGCGAGACCATCACCATCGTCGTGCCAGAGTTCGTCTCGAACAGCCGCATGACCGATATGCTCCATACCAACACGGCGGAACTTCTACGTAATCAACTCAAACGCCAAAGCGGTATCGTCATCATCAATGTGCCTTATCATGTACACGAAGGAGAGAGCGAAGGGTAGGATATCTATCTAAAACAAAAAAAACAGAACCTAAAAAACAGGTTCTGTTTTTTTGTCCGGGAAGCATCTGCTGGCAACCCGGAATACTGAAATCTGCTTATTGGATTAGCGCATCCCGCAGGGTCTGAACGACCTTCTCCTGCTGACCCTCCTCCAACCCCACCCACAAAGGCAGTCGTATCAACCTTTCTGATTGTTGAATGGTCATATTCAGTTCGCCATGCGCCCGGCCATACCGCCGACCAGCTGGGGAAGAATGCAAGGGAACGTAATGGAAAACCGATGCAACCGCATTGCTTTTTAGTTGATCCAGGACTTTCTGCCGTTCCATATCGGGACGCAAGAGGACATAATACATGTGGGCATTATGCCTGCACCCTTCCGGAACAACCGGCCTGCGAATCAGGCCTTCCATTTCGAACGGTTCAAGTAGCTGATGATATCGGTCCCAACTGGCCATGCGCTTATCAGTAATGGGTTCTGATTCTTCCAACTGAGCCCAAAGGAAGGCCGCGATCAACTCGCCGGGAAGAAAAGATGACCCTACTTCCTGCCAGGTGTATTTGTCCACTTCACCACGGAAAAACCGGCTGCGATCGGTACCTTTTTCACGGATGATCTCAGCGCGCAAGACCAGGTCGGGGTCGTTGACTAGAAGTGCGCCACCTTCACCGGAGATGACATTCTTTGTTTCATGGAAACTGTAAGCAGCCAGGTCGCCAATACTGCCAAGCGGGCGTCCTTTATAGGTGGACATATATCCCTGAGCAGCATCTTCAACCACCTTCAAGCCATGGCGGCGGGCGATCTCAAGGATCGTATCCATCTCACAGGGAACACCAGCATAATGCACGGGGACGATCGCCTTTGTGCGGGGGGTGATGGCCGCCTCGATCAAGCGCTCATCCAGGTTCAAGGTATCCTCTCGAATATCCACAAACACGGGAACACCGCCCCGCAAAACAAATGCATTTGCAGTTGAAACAAAGGTGTATGAAGGCATGATCACTTCGTCACCGGGCTGAATATCCAGCAGCAGAGCGGTCATTTCAAGTGCAGCGGTACAGGAGTGGGTCAATAATGCCTTTTTAGCGCCCGTGCGTTCCTCCAGCCATTTCTGGCAGCGTTTGGTAAAGGGACCATCCCCGGCTAAAATTCCGTTTTCATGCGCCTGGGAAATGTACTGCAATTCCTTACCAGTCATGTACGGCCAGTTGAACGGGATCCTTTTTTCTGTCACATCATCCTCCAAATTCAAGCAGTTTGTCTTTTTTTGAGTTCTACAAATAATACAATACCCATCAATAGCATCCAGAAGGCGTGCGCGATCCAGGCAAAACGGACCCACGGCTTGAATTCAAGGCGCACTTCCTCTATTTTTGAGGGGATCATCACGCCTTGAAAAACGCCATTGACTTCAACAGCCTGAGCGGGAATCCATTCTCCATCAGAAAGTACACTCGCATGCCAATCACGATGGTATTTCTGGCTTAAGATCAGGAGCGATTCCTCTTCCGAAACAACTTTAAATTCCAACAGGTCACCCATATCCAGGATTTTTACAGGGATATCGCTTTTCAACTGCCGCGGATCGGAGAGATCTACCTTACCCGATTGCACTTTTTCAGACGGAACAAGGACCTGTATGCTCTCCCCCATGCGGGATACGACCTTGTATAAATAAATGCCAGATACCGCCCCTACATACTGAAGGTTCGGGTCAATGATCTCGTGAGCAGACAGGATCAGGCCAACATTGCTCATCCAAAACATGGGACTCTTATAATCCGGTTTGATAAATCGATTTGAGCGGCCATAATTCTTAACCTCGCCGCCGAGCGCCTCAATCAGGATGTGGTAACGGCTGGAGGATAGGCTATTGTAGCTATGCAGCGAGGGAATATCCAGGCTGGCGTTTAGATTGGGCGGCAAGACGGCAACCCCGGAACCATCAACAGCGTAGCGGGAGCCTGCAGGAAGGTTACCCCGAATTTTTTCAACAAGCGGGGATGTTATTGCGATTTGATCCAGCGGCTGACGGAGCATTAGAGGGAAAGAGGTGAAGGTCAAAGTAAGAGCCAAAGCCAGTAGTATAACGAACGGCCCAAATCCCCGGTATTGAACCGCAAGCAAGGCAACCACCGTCCCTATAGCCAGCACCACTTCACCATGAATAGGCAATCCGTTCCTATAAGCGTAAATCAACCCAATGCCAAGAACTCCAACGGTGCAAATGAATGCAACTAAAACCCAACTCAATTTCTTTTTTGAAGTTACTTCAGCAACCAGCACATCTGCCCCATATGCAACAAGAACCACAAATGGCAGCAAGGCCGTTCCCAGAGGCGTGGCACTGGAAAGGTTGAATCCCAGATATCGGATTCCCATGATGTACAGGGAGGGGGAGAAGGTAAATATAAAAATTATAAAGACCGCCAGCCACCATCCCCATGTCTTTTTGAAAGAGGTCAACAAACAAAATATGACCAGGAAGATAACGGGCAACGTAACGCTTACCCCATTATATGGAAATGGAAATTCGGGCGAGACCGGGTTGCCAAAAATCTCCGGCACCGTACTAAACACAACAAAATTCAAAACGTCATGCAAAGTTTTCAAATTCGGCAAAACATAGGTAAAAAAAGATGGGTCAGGGCTTATGCGCGCAGACTCTTCGAAAAGCAGAAATATATCTCGGTACACTGGGATCACAAGCAGGACCCCAACCGCCAGCGCAGAGGAAACCCTTCCCAGAAATCGAATGATTTCCGTCATTCCACGCAAGCGCATTGAATAAATCAAATAAAGTCCGTATCCGATCAATAGATACACATGATATACAACGGTCTGCGGGTAACCAGCCATAAGCAGGCTGTAAATACTAAAAGACAACACGCCCCAGGGGAGAATTGCACTGCTCCTGGACAAACGAGTAACTGCCCACAGCGCAGCAGCAGACCAACAGTACACAGCCGCAAACATGGGAAAGGTCAGCCAATACATGAATGTAGGAGATGCAGCCAGGCAAATTGCAGCAATCAGTCCCGCGAACGGATGGAGCCCGACTTCATGGCTATACAGTAGGATAAAAATACCTGCAAAAAAACAGGTGAAAAGGGAGAGAAAAGTAATAAAATACCAAGGGGTGTTTACAAAATAATTCAATAACCAAGAAAGGGTATATGTTGTACTGAAGCCTGAAAGATGAGAAACGGGGCGTCCTAATTCATTAGCCTTACTCCATAAAGTCAACCACCCCGAACGCAATCCGCGAATTAATTCATCAGTTTCGGGAATGTAGCTACTGGTGTAATCACTAAATTTTCGGTTTTCAATATAAGCACCATCCCCCTCAGCGCTTTCAATTCCTAGTTCGGCAATTTGACGATGAGGAGCTATGACCTCTCCGTACAAGATATATGGATAAAACAATACCGCTATAAAAATAGAGTAAAAAAGAAAAGCGATCTTATAACTCCTTACAGATGAGTTTAACCAAATCTGCATCTTAATCCTTTTGAGCAACAACAAGCCTTGATCCGCCAGCTGGAAAATCCACTCCCATTTCAATCAAATAGCGTTCAATTCTTAGAATAAAGAAAAATAACGCATTAAGCAAAGGATTAATTTTTAATTCCGAAGTTGCATCAAACTGATCAATTTTTACTTCTTTCTTAAAATAGCGAGAAAGAATCATAGCAGGGAGTATGGTGGATACAAACGATGTACTACGTACTACTCGAAATCCTGCTTTCCGGATTTTGTAGTGAAGGTCTTTCGCAGAATACCGCCGAGCATGAAAAGCATACTCATCCGCGGCGCTCCAAAGCCACTCATGTTGCGGAACTGTTATCACAATAAGGCCCTTGGGTTTTAGGGATAGATACATTTGTTTTAATACAAGCTCATCATCCTCAATATGTTCTAACACATCAAACGCGCCAATTGCATCAAATTCATTCGAAAACGGAATGTTGCGAGCGTCCATTTGCATGAGCTTAACAGAGGAAAGGCGTGACGCGGAATACCTTAATCCTTCAGTAAATATCTCGCTGCCTGCCAACCTAGACTGCGGATATGCTTTTGAAATAGCAGATAGCACATACCCAGTGCCACACCCTATTTCTAAAAAGGATT
>DAOQPR010000262.1:0-4550 GCA_035333265.1 Anaerolineales bacterium | reverse complement strand
ATTCCCATGCTTTCCTTCGGCGGAATCAAAGACTCGGGCTATGGTCACAGCCATGGGCAGGAAGGCTTGATGCAATTCACGCGACCCTACAGCTACGCCATAGGCGGCGCACCATTCAAATTGGATGTCGCCACAATCCTGCGCGAAAACGGACAGTACAATCTCGCAGCCGTCATTTTGGGTGTGGTGTACGGAACCTCGCTTAAGCAAAAATGGGAAGCCCTTTCTCAATTGTTCCGTAAAAATCCAACCTCCAACTCGAAACCGCCCATTAATTCAGATCCACAAAATAAAATCGCAACCTGATCGGCAATTGACCTCACCCCCTTTCTTGAATTGGCATCGCGTGACCACAAACATCTCTGCCCCAAGCAAATTCTTGGGGTACGCATCGGGATTAAGGGAATGGATGTTCTTGGGGTAGATGCATCTGTTGCACATAAAGCCTTACTGGTCATCTTCGAAACCGATGGCTGTTTTATTGATGGCATTATTGCCGTAACCAAATGCACGGTTGGGCATCGCACCCTGCGCATCGAAGCAACTCTCAACGTCTTCGCCGCCGCTTCTCTCACAGATGCGTTTACCGAAATCAACGAGTATGGTGCAGCCATTTTGCTTTCGGAAAACCTGGAAGGAATAACTCAAACCATGCCTATGGCAATTTATCCGGGCTCTTAAAGAAATATTGGGGTTGCTCTTTCGCTCTCAGTTGTGCTTATTGTCATCTCCACCTTTTTGTTTACCAGAAAATTTGAAAAAAGGTCTATTTAACGGCATACACCGCGCATTGCGCGGTGCAGCCATTAGACCAACTCAGAGGGAGGAGAGAGAGTTTTTTGGATAAGCAACTTTAAGTTGCTTTATTCAACAGGGTCAATATCGGGGTTAGTACCACAGAGAGCACAAGCAGGTTTTTCCATCAGGTTACATTCAACACTTTTGGAACAACGTCTTGCCAGCACACGTGGCGCTTGCTCAGGCAGGTACTCGGCAGGGTATACAACTTCTGCTTCAATGGCTATCGTTTCCTGTACGTGTTCACAGTACTTGGTTTTTTCAATCTGCCAAACCTTTTTAGCCATACCTGCCTCCTAACTCCAATGGTGGTAGTTTACGAGAAAAACGCCTGTCCTACCAGTGACAGGCGTCATAATCTGAAATGACAAAACACCTATTTACGATGTGATAAGTCTTTATTTCCTTGCAAGGATGTAAACCGAGCCATCATCACTTGCCAGATAGAGTTCCCCAGCCTCATCCTCGCCAAAGGATGTGATTGTCACTCCCGTCTCAAACAAAGCCTGGGCCTGCCACTGACCATCGACAGGAATTAGCCCCCAAACGATTCCAGAACAATAATCTCCATATAGATAGACACCACTCCATTCGGGCATTGAGCCGCGATAGACATATCCTCCTGTAACGGAACAACCTGAATTATGGCTGTACTCTACAACAGGAAGTAGAAGGTCCGGTTGAACCTCACCGTCATACCCATGATTCCCTTCCATGATGCTCCAGCCGAAGTTTGCACCGCCTGAAGAACCCGCAGAAAGGTGATCGATCTCCTCCCAATCTCCCTGCCCTACATCCCCGATCCAAAGATCGCCGGTCATCCGGTCAAAGGAGATGCGCCATGGATTACGCAAACCATAAGCCCAGACCTCATTTCCAAATGGATTGTCTGCCGGGATCGAATATGGGTCACCGTTATTTACATCGATACGCAAGATTTTTCCCAACAGGACATCGGTATTTTGTCCATTTTTGTGAGGGTCACCGCCCGCGCCACCATCGCCCAGACCAAGATAGAGATAGCCATCCGGCCCAAATGCAACCGCTCCGCCATTATGGTTTGGGTAGGGCTGATTGATGACCATTAAGACCTGTTCACTGCCTGGGTCGGCAATGTCGCCCGTTGCCTGAAAACGCGAGATGCGGGTGTGCCCACCCTCACCCGTATAGTTGACGTAAAAATAGCCGTTTTGCTCAAATTCAGGGTGAAACGCCAGACCCAATAGACCCATCTCATTTCCACTGTCATCTACACGATCATCGATCTTGAGAAAAGGCTCGGAAAATAACAGGCCATCTTTGAATATACGGATCGCGCCGTATTTTTCAATGATGAACAATCTGCCGGAACCATCATGAGCAGATTGCACGTCCACAGGGCGGCGAAGGTCACTGGCAATGGGTGTCCATTCAAATTTGTTGGAGTCTGGGAATTGTGCAACAGGGATGACGGGAAGTTGGGTTGCAGTTGGCTGGGTTGTGGCAGATTCAGTTACCGGCTGAGATTGGGTCTGTGGAGGGGCAACAACTTGAGTTGGCGGGAGAGGCGTGATCGTTGGCGCGGAAAGTCCGCTCCCGCCACAGGCCAGGAGGGGTAAGGTCAGTAGAAGTAACAGACGTTTCATTACTCGGTTACATCGGTGGTTTCCGCATCCACCACATCATCTTTTGAGTCTTGCGGGTTCATGTTCCCAGCCAGCGATTTCATATGCTCGGCTACCACATCTGGCGGGCAGAGTTCAGTAAAGATATAGGACCCAAGCCAGAGCAGGGCAGCATCATCCACAGCGCCGATGACAGGAATGGAGACTGCATCCACCGGCGAAATAAGGTAGATCAGTGTGCCAATGGGAATGAGCTTGGCAAGAAAATTAACACGCGAATCTCCCATCAGACGGAAGATGAGCTTTAGTTGGTTGAGCACATTACGGACCACACCACCCTGTTGGGTGATGATGATATCGGATGATTTTTTATCTGTCATTTTGTTCTCCTTCTGAATTGGTGGTCTCATTATATTCGGATTTGCTTTTTGAGCACTCATCGGATTAGAGACTGCTCATGAACAAGGATATATACGAAAATGAGACGAATATGGTGCAATTTATTTCGTGCGCTGAATGTCATTCTTGAAACAGGATGAACTTCAGCAACTTTTCAGGGCGAGAGTCATCCAAGCTAAAGACATCTTTTTGAGGAGTTCATTACATGGATATGATCATTGACTTTCCCGGCGGGCATCAGGTGGATGCTCACTTTCGCGGCCACACCATTGAAACGGACCAGCCGCCGGCAGATACTTCGCCCATGCCGTTTGAGTTGTTTCTCGCCTCTATTGGGACCTGTGCCGGAATCTACGTCCTGGGCTTTTGCCGCCAACGAAACCTGCCTACAGAGGGCATTCGCATCATTCAACGACATTATGCCAATCCGGCCACCGGCATGATGGATAAGATCGACCTGGAAATTCAGGTTCCACCCACATTTCCAGAACAGTATCATGCAGCTCTTGTACGCTCTGCCGAGCTATGCAAAGTGAAGAAGACACTTGAAAACCCGCCAAGGTTCGAAGTGACAACAAAGGTCATGGAAACTGCCTGACATCTCAGTACCGCAAGATAAATTCTTGCGGTACTTTTTTTAGTACAATGGCCCCATGCCTTATCTGATTGATGGACATAACCTGATCCCTAAACTTGGTTTACGCCTCGACGACCCGGAGGATGAAATTAAATTAGGGGCTATTTTGCAGGATTTTGCACGGCTGAAACGCCAGCAGGTGGAGGTCTATTTTGATGGAGCACCTGTGGGTCAGGCGGGAACCCGAAAACTGGGAACCGTAAAGGCTCATTTCGTCCGTCAGGGGCAAACTGCCGACGCTGCCATTCGAGCCAGGTTAAATACAATGGGGAAATCTGCCAGGAACTGGATCGTTGTTTCATCGGATCACGAAGTTCAACATACAGCTAAAGTACATCAGGCACAATGCATCTCCTCAGAGGAATTTTTTAAGCAACTTCGGTCGGCTTTACAAGCCCCGCAAAAAAGCAAAGAGGATACCCAAAAGCTTTCCACTCAGGAAGTGGATGAGTGGTTAAGAATTTTTGGCGAAGGGAAGCAAAGGTAATTTCTTAGATATTTTTAATGAAATTCAGATAAATACGATGTATATTATCCACAACGACACCTGCCCTCCCTTTTACTGGTATTTTGGTGTCTACCGCCGCTCTGGTCAGCATGTCCCCCCCATGCTGACGGGGCGGTGGATTTTTTTTATCTCTTGATGAGTCTCTATGAATTCAATATAATATTTTGCAGTTCCCTTATTTGCTCTTTGAGTTCTCGTCGGTTGTAATAAATATCGGATATCAAATTTTAACCACAGGCAACATGGAAAGGCGGGCATCATGGTATGGGGTTTTTCTCAAGGAATACATCGTCGAACCGCCATTCGGTGGCTGGTATGCATTATTCTTTGCGGGTTGACCGCTTGTGGTGATAGTATTTTTCCACCTGTACAAATACCTTATGCGCCTTGTATTCCCACAGTGGCCGCTACTGTGGCTGGGGGGAATATAAATTCTACTGAAGTAAACATTTATAAATCAATTCCAAATCCTACCATTGTGAGTCTGTACCAACATGGGGCTACGCCTACCCCAAGTATCACGCCCATGCCGTTGACCCCTACGGCGACACCGGATTTTTTCCTCCCGACTGTCATGGCTCTGGAACAGGAACAAAGAACCCTT
>DAOQPR010000261.1:0-4590 GCA_035333265.1 Anaerolineales bacterium | reverse complement strand
ATTGGCTTGAGCTCTGTTGGATGGGAAGCGGGGCAGATTCTACTCAAGTATCCGCAGCCAGCTGAAGGCGCGGAGGCGAAGCGTCTGCCGGATCTGCCGAACGGTGTTAGAGGCGGTAAAGGTCAATATTGGGTCACGCTCACAAAGGAAGAAATCTGGACGGCAAAACTTCTGGATGTGTTGAATCAATTGGATGGAAAGCTTGAACTTCAATAAACATAAAAATGTCAGTAGCCTGAAAAGGAGAACTTTATGAAGAGAACGTTGCTATATACCCTGCTTACTGTGGCTTTGATTTTATCGGCTTGTATGCCAGATCAGGCGCAAATTGACCAGATCGTGCAAGCCACTTTTCAGGCATTGACGGCGCAGGCCCCAACCGCTGCTGCTACCTTGATTCCAACCTCCACCAATTCAACCGGCTCAATTTCAGGAGAATTATCCTTCCCCTCCAGCGGAATTCCAGCGTTGTTGGTGGTGGCGTTCAATACAACAACCGGTCAATATTATTGGGTGCAAACTGTTCAAAATCAGACCACTTATCAGATCGATAACCTGCCGGTTGGAAAGTATACGGTTTTTGCGTATGCACTTCCCGATGGAAAAATGGCGGCGGCGTATGATCAGTTTTATGTGTGCGGTTTGCATCAAGGCTGCACGGATCTATCTTTGATCGAGGTCGAGGTGCAGGCGGGTGTGGTGACGCCGAACATCAACCCCGGCGATTGGTACGGCGACCCAACCCAATGGCCTGCCATGCCAAATGATCCCAGCATTCCCAATCTCGGTGTTGGCGGCGAAAATGTTGAGGTTGAGTTGGGCGGCATTGCCGGTCAGTTGAATTACCCGTCCAATTTCATTCCTGCGCTGGTTGTAACCGCCTTTGCCGCGGATGGCAGTGGAAATTATTACTACGTCATCACCAATGAAAACTCAAGCACCTATCAGATCGAAAACATTCCCGCGGGAAATTATTATGTGGTGGCTTATGTCAACGGTGGCGGGTTGCAGGCTGGCTATACTCAGGCTGTATCCTGCGGGCTTTCCGCCGAATGTACCGACCACTTGCTCATTCCTGTTCCGGTCCAGGCCGGGCAGGTGACGAATGGAGTTAACCCAATTGACTGGTACGCCCCGGAGGGAACCTTCCCGCCCTACCCGATTCCATAATTGGGATCTCACGCCTCGCGCTGAGTTTGAGTTGATTCTGTTTTCTGAAAATTTATCTCATCTCATTAATAGACAAGACCTCCGAAGTCTTCAAGACTTCGGAGGTCTGCTTGTTTCGGCTTTATTGAAATGAACTACAATCCAAATCTTCCTTTAGATTTTTTATCGTCTCATCTTTTTCCTGTGAAGCAGGCGCAGACTCTGTCAGGCGATCCATCGCACTGCATAGGCTGGGCTCCAGCCCGGCGCTGATGCGTTTGGCAAATTTGGTCGTTTCCTTTACCTGTTCCCAATTGCCTGTATGCCCCCAGCCTTCAATAAATGGAATATATTCGAAACCGTTATCAGGGCGTTCGCCAACTGCTTGCGCTTCTTCCCATAGACGGACGATCTCTTCCCATTGAGCGTACTGCCGGGCAAGGTCGGCTTTTTCGAAATAGTAGCACCAGGTTTGAGTGTTGGTCTCGCCGTAGATGTCTTTGGGCGGAGCAGGTTCCACGTCTGTTTTTTTAATGAGTTGAATATCTGACCCTGCCGCCAGTCTTTGCATGTCATCGTTGACCAGGCGCAGGTTTGTATCCTGTGGTTGGAGGATCCACAGACAACGCTGCATTTCGGGGTTGAACGATAGCAGGATCATTTTCTGGCTGTTGCCTTTGAAGTCCATGGTCAACTTGCTGCCTTCGAGCGGTGTGCCGGAAAAATAGTCGTTCACATTGGGATTGGTATAGTAGAAGGGAAAATACCAATACGGCGGCGAGTCGATGTCGCCGGACTGGTAGGTGGTGATGAGCGAGTACGAAACCGAATAACTGCCCATGTAGCCAAGAATTTCCTCATCGGTTACGATGGCCGTGCCGGGCTCAAGGCTGGGTGCGCGCCATAAGAGTTCACGGGCAAGGCGTTCCTGCTTTTCCCATGAGTAGGAAAAATCCTTGGCATTGGTCAGGTGCATACTGACGGCGAGTGCAATACAAACCGAAACGACTGCAATTTTTTTCTTCACATCGTCGAGTAGATTTTCGAGGATGACCGCCAGGATCAACGCCGCGCCCAATGTCGAGCCGATGCCGAAGCGCGAACCAGCAAATTGATTCTTGTGAGTAACGATGTCCTGGCCGATGATCCAGAGTGGCGCGAGGCCGAGGAATACCAGAAGCAGGCCCAGGGTTAGGGGAGAGGCGAGCCAGCGCTTGGATTGAGTCGAAGGCGTTGAGAATGTCTTCGTTAGGAAGAAGGCAGCGGCGAGGAAGGATAATCCTGTAATGAAAAGAACGAACCAGTTGAAGACTGAAGCAAAGGAAAGCAGTTCTGGGACGAGGATTCGATACCAGCTTGTGAAGGTGACAATGAGCGAGTCTTGCAATGCCGTGCGAATGAGATAGCCGATGGTTTCGATGGGGCTTTGAAATAAGGCGTATAAAATTTTGGGTGCGTTGCGGTCGCCAATGGGCGGCGGGACGTAGAGGAACATGCGCCAGATCACGTAGGCAGCCAGGGCGGTGAGATATGGCAGCCAATTCAGAATCGTTTTTGTGATTCGTTCGCGCACGGTTGTGGTTTGATCGAAAAGCCAGAATAAAATTAATGGGCGAATTAACACCATGCCCACATAGTATTCACTGGTGAAAAGGTGCAACCCTTCAAGAAACACAGCCAGTGTTATCAGTGGAATTCGATATGTTGTTTCGGTTATTGTTCGCGCCATCAGGTAAAGGCTGACGGCGAAAAAAAAGAACCCGCCCCAATACAACATCGAATTGACCGCATACGGCTGGATCAAAAAGAAGGGATGAATGAGAAAGAGCAAGACCGCAAAGGTCACTTCGCGTTTGTTTTGCGGAAAAACTCGTTTGAGGAAATACCAAAGTGTGGTGGCAGTCAGCCAGCGGGTGAGGAGTGCGGTAATATGCCATGCCAGCGGGTTGAAACCCAGCAGTTTGAAAAGGCTGATGTACATCCAGGCAGCATTGGGGCGGCTGTCATAATACATTTCGATGGTCAGGCTGGGAATGCCCTTATTGAAGGCGTAAAAAATATAGGGCCAGTCGTCCTGATAATATCCCAGCCGGTTGGCGAGCAACCCAAACCCAAGGATGGCAATGACCAGAAATGCCAGGGGCATGAGATATTCAGGGAATTTGAGGTTTATTAGCGTAGCGCGGATATTCTTCATCACGCCGTGATTATACCCTCCGCAAATCCCTGTCTATTTGGGTGTGAAATTGCACGGGACGTGTTTACAGTCTTGCAGAGTCTGGGATTTCATGAATATAGCGGAAACATTTCTTGTACAATGAATTTACATTCCATACCAGAAAGAGGAAGAACCATGAAAAAAGAATATCGTCATTCCATGAATATTCCTGCAAGTTTGATCCTCTTGTTTTTTATGTTTATACCTACCGGGAAGACACTCATTGCACAGGCGGCGCCTGTTACGCAAAGCAGTGAGATTGGTGTTGATTATCTGGACCCGGAAGCCAGCCGGTTGCCATTGGAAGCAAAACAGGCGGTCGCTCTTGCTCTTAATGGCACTCAAAAAGGGATTGAATCTAAAAATGCAAGGTTTTCCGTCCTTTCGATTCGCTGGGAAACGACCTGGGCACTCCTAACCGTCACCGATGCAGATATGAAAAGCCCCATTGAATCCGATGAGCTGATCGAATCATTACAGCCGCTTGTGCTTGTCAGGGATAACCAGGAATGGAAAGCGGCGCTAAAAGGGGATGCGATAATCGATTCATTATTGGATGTCATTCCCGACCATGAATTAAGCCCTCAGGCCAAAGCCACGCTGTTCGCCGACCCGGGCATATTGCCTGCCCAATCCTATAATGACTATAAGTTCCCCTGGCAGTCGGGCAATCCGTGGGTTGTAACCGGACCCTGGCATGGGTCTGGAAGCCGCGCGCTGGATTTTCGCCCGTCCAACAATGTCAACACCGATGTGCTTGCAGCCGCGCCGGGAACAATTACCGTCGTGGCACAATGCAGCCCATCGGGTCATGTCATTTTCAACATCACAACCGATAAGACCAATGAATATCTGGGATACACCCATCTGGATGGCGCTTCCTTTCAAGCGTTGGGGTTAAAGGCTGGCGATCATGTATCTCAGGGTCAGAAGCTCGGCATTATGGCGCCCAACGCTTTTAGCGGAGCCGATTCATGCAACATCGCTTCCACTGGAATGCACTTGCACATCTTAATGCCGATCAAGCCATTTACCATGGATGGCAAAACCTTTTCGGATGGATACTACTATAGTGGTGTGGAATTGTATTCCAGTCAGGGTGCAACTCAAACCACCTTTACCGATGTGTCTGATAGTTATTGGGCTTTGAACTATATCGAGAGTCTCTATAAAGCCGGAGTGACAGGCGGCTGCTCAACCTCTCCGTTGATGTATTGTCCGGA
>DAOQPR010000260.1:0-4660 GCA_035333265.1 Anaerolineales bacterium | reverse complement strand
ATGTCCGTCCACGGTGCTTCCAAACAAATCGTGAATATCCTGCTTGCATGGAAAGGTATCGAAGCTCATCCGCATCGCTTCGGTGGGATTGAATTCCGCATTGGCAAACGTGAGATCGGTCATATCCACGGCGACTCGCTGGTGGATATTCCCTTCCCAAAGAAGATCCGCGATGAAATCATTGCAGCAGGTGAGGCGCAGCCGCATCATATCTTGCCGGAAACCGGCTGGGTTAGTTTTTATTTGAAAGAGGATGGGGATATTGAAAAAGCAATTGCCCTGCTCAAACGTTCCTACCAAATTGCTTTGAAACAAAAGAATATGGCATAATTTTTCCCAGACTTTCATTGGAGAAAATTATGCCCGATACAATCACCCTCAACGACATTTCCATCCGTACCGAGCTCCACCCCGGCGATGCAGGCAGCATCATGAATATGCATGGCAGGTTGTATTTCAACGAATATGGATACACCACCATCTTTGAAAGTTACGTGGCCAAAGGATTGGGCGAATTTCTTGAAAAATACAACCCTGAACGTAACCGTATCTGGGTCTGTGAACATGGCGGCCGTATGATCGGTTCCCTCGTTTTGATGGACCGCGGCCAGGCTGCACAATTGAGTTATTTTCTGCTCGAACCGGAGTATCGCGGCTTTGGACTGGGCACGAAGTTGATGGACCTGTTCATGGAATTCTCCTACGCCTGCGGCTACACTTCTTCCTACCTCTGGACGACGGAACAACAACTGACCGCAGCCAGATTGTACATGCGTTGTGGCTATCAACTCAGTGAAGAGAAACCTTCCACCGCCTTTGGAGTCTCGTTGACCGAACAACGTTATGATCTGATCCTTAAAGCCCAATGACCGATCAATGCACTTAAACCCAACAGCGCCATGTAGGGAATTCCGTAAAAGATGGAATACAGAACAACATAGGCCATGCACATGCCAAACGAATTGTTGCCATCGCCATTATTCTGTCCCACACACAAGGGCGTGGAATTTAATAGGGCGATGACGAGCAGGGAAAACAGCATGGCGGCAAACCCTGCGGCGCTGATTCCCAGCCCCGTTGAGCGGAACATGGGCGGGATCACAAAACCAAACAACAGGGCCGCCCCCAGCAACGTCAGCGCTCCCAAAAAGATCGAACTCCAGAAATGCTCCCGGGCCATCATGGATGCACTGGCAAGCGTTGCAATAAAGAATAAGCCGCCCGGTATGGCCGTAAACAATGCAGATGTGAATCGATCCATCAGCGACATAAAAGAGCCTCCAACGCCATTATGGCAGGGAGGCTCTTGCAGACTCTTTCAACAATCCCCAAATCCCATCAGCTTCTGATTACAGGCGGATCACAAACCCGCAAAACTCGCACTTGATATTATCCTGTCCACGCAGGACTACCTGTGAAATATTCCCACCGCATTGTGGGCACTGACTCGGCGCCGACTTGACCTTCGCCACCGCCGAGGCATCCACAGCCACAGCCCGGTCCTTGTCAATATCGCGGGTGCGGACGCGGTTGATATGAGCCTGCCATTCTTCGGCTGTTTGCCAGATGTGAAAGCGCACTTTCGGGTAGGGCGCACCGGAGCTGAGGGTTAACTCAAGGTTGTCTTCATGCTTGAACAACCCCTGCTTGCTCGGCGTGACCGATTCGATCTGCTCCACCGGCACCTCGAACTGTACCTTCTGCACTTTTTGCTTTTCAGTCGTGATAAATAAAATTTTCTTTGTTGCGATCTCTTCCTTTTGCTCGAAGATCAGGCGTTGGTCGGTCAGGATCAAAACCCCATCCGGGTCTTCCTTGTCCTCCTTGCCATCCTTCACAAAGACCGCCTTCACCGCTGCCACTCCCGATTCAGTAGCCAATAATTTAAAGGTCGCTTCATCCAGTTGATCCAACACATTTTTAGCTTCGTAAATTTGCCATTCAAAATGCTTCACGTCGCTCTCGAAGGTGTTGTACATGCCTTTCAACTGATCTTCCGCCGCCTTCACCTGCGCCTCAACTGCATCTGCTTGCGGTTTGAGCTGTTTGTACACCACAGCCGCCTGTGCCGGATTCGATAATGCAGCCGCGCGTGATTGCAGCGGAGTAAACGCATTCTGCAACCGCGCCGCCTGGGCGTTGACCTGCGCATGGATGTTCGCGCTCATCTGCGCCCATTGCCTGGGCAGGGAGGCGGATTGTGATTCAAAATTTTTCCCGAACACATACCCGCGTGAACGTAATTCTGCCACCTGCTGTTTGAAGCCGTTGACCAGGGATTGAATATCCTCCACTGCATCGCGCACTGCGGTCAGCCGTGTCCCTTTTTCGAGTTCGCTTAATTTCGAACGCAAAGCAGAAATATCACTTTGAAGTTGATCGTTGTTTGACATAAAATACTACCTCCAATTCGCCGCATTATAGCTGACTTTGATTTCGACCCAACCGATAAAAAAGAAAGGGATTTACTTCGCATCCCACGGCGCGACTCCCCGTCCGCGCCCGCCTCGCAACGACCCGTTGATTGTTTCTGCCAACCCAGGCATCACTTCCGCTGTGGCCGCCAGCAGACCGAAACAGCCCGCGATCATCATATCGCCGAAGGGGACGGCGTAATAAGGCTTTAGTAAATTGGTAGATTGGGAATTGGTAAACATGCTTCGCCGCGGCCCCGTGACAACGACATCGAAATCATCTTTCCCGAACTCGAATACTTCGTCCGAATACATCAACGCGCCATGACCCATATCATCGAAGACATCTTCATGCTTCAATGAACCGTCTGCCAGTTTGCGAATCAATCCTTCTAGTTTTGGCAGGTCGATCTCGCCGGTGTGATGCTCGAAGACTCCTTCGATGCCTGCTTCTCCCAGCCGAAAAGCCAGCGTATGGAAGTTACCCACATTGCAAATGATCTTGTTCTTCTTCACGGCCACACGCGGATCGAAATCCGCGCCGAGGACTGCCGCCGGAGCCGTATCCATCACCACCAGCGGACAATCCACGCCGCCCGCCGAATCAGCGATGGCTTGAAGACGTGTCATGATCTTGGGTATCTCTGTGGAAGGAAATGCAAAAGAGGAAAGAGAATTTTTTGCACGAATCCGTTCGTCCAGATAATCAAATCGAAACTGCCGGTCTGAGACTCCTGCCGGAGCATTGCCGTGATCAAATACGGCTACAGCGATTGCAGAAAGATCATCCAACGAAACGCCGTAATCTGCAAAGGTCTTGGAGATCAACTTAAAATCAAAGTCTTTCAACTCCAAACTTTCCACTTTCAACTTTCTACCCTCATCCTCTGAAACGATCTTGATCCCCAACGCCTCCACCTTTTCCAACTCATCGTTCAAGGTGGTCGCCGCCGAGGGCGTCATGTAGACGGGAATGCCTGCGCGGGCATATTCTTCGATGGCCCAGGCCGAGGGGCCGCCACCCATTTGATGGCCTGTCAACAGGATCGGGCGGCGGAGCGGAAGCGTCTGTTTGAGATGGCGATGAATCATCATCGTAGGCGAAGGCAGGACGAGTTTGAATCCGTTCTCAGGGTCGAGATTCGAATCATAGAGAAAAATATCCTGCGTGCCAGTGCCAATATCTACGGTTAAAATTTTCATGGAAACCTCTATGGATAGGATAACAAAAGTGCGCCATAAAGCGCACTCCTTTGCTTAAACCTTTTGCATGATGAAGACCCAATAACGGCGATGTTCAAGGTGTAAATTTCCGCCGGGGGCGTTGGCCTTCAGCCCGGCGAAGTGATAAAACTGATCGCGCAGGATGGCAGGGATGTAGGTATCGACAAGATGAGTGCGGCGCGCGCGGTCCATCTCCAACGCTTCCAGCACATTCTCGGTGATGTCCTCTTCTTTGATGAGTTTCAAGCCGGTATCCTTTAATTGCTTGTGCCACTCTTCCACTTTTTCTTCGTAGCGCAGGTCGGTATAAAGGAAATGCCCGCCGGGTTTTAAGACGCGTTTGACGTGCGCCAAAAATTTATCGAGGTTGGGATAATACAATGAAGCTTCCACATTCAACACGATGTCGAAGGAGTTGTCGGGGAACTTCAGATCCTCTGCGTTGCCGTGCTCAAAACGCAAACCCTCGAGCGGATGATGACTGCGGCAGAATTCGATGGCGCGTGTGGAAAAATCCACGCCGATGTAGGAACGCGGCTTGAACCTGCGCATGATATACGAAGCGCCTCCGCCCCGCCCTGAACTGACCTCCAGCACATCGGCATTTGTCCACTCTGCATGTTTTGCCAGGTGATGATACAACTGCAGCGGATAGCGATGGATCTCATCCTCCGGGTCAAGGGGGACGGGCTCTGCTCCCTTGTGATGATCCGTATATCCAAAATTCATGAAAAGGACATCGCGTTTGAGGTTGAGAGCGGAAATGAACTCATATTGAACGCGTGTCAGCAGGCTTTTCAAGTTGGGAAATTGATGGAACAGTAATTTGTTAAGCATGGATGGAATCCCTTTATTGGTTGAAGGCTGAATTGAATGGACGGATTATACCTGCTCGGTTTAAGTTCCTTGGACTATCGAAATTACAAAATTGTTTGATTAACAAAAAAAGGCATGAATTGGATAGCCTCATGCCTTTTTATCGAAAACGGAAAGTTATGCGAGCGGTTGATGAAGATTTGCGC
>DAOQPR010000259.1:2686-4696 GCA_035333265.1 Anaerolineales bacterium | reverse complement strand
GAACTGCCAGCCGCACATTTGCGCTTGGGATCGAACGCCTGCCAGGCATCCTTTGCGAGGCGACAACCATCGCCTACTTACTATTACGCGTGTCTGATTATCTGGAAGATAATGAAGAGATGGAAACAGACCGAAAAATAGATCTGCTCAATACATGGGTCAATATATTGCGTGAAGAGGAAAAAGTAGAGGCGCTAACTGCCCAGATCACACAGGCCAATATTACCAACCCCGATGCCATCGTAGCCCAGCAGGCAAAAGAGATTTTGGAGCACCTGCGTTCGCTTCCCTTTGCTGTACAGGAGATCATTGTTCGGCATGTCATCAATAGCACCCAGGGCATGGCGCGTTGGACGCGAAAGGGTCCCAATGTAGCGGACGAAAAAGAAATGGATGATTACATGTTCGAAGTTGCCGGGCGGGTTGGGTATTTGGTAACTCAACTCTTTGCATGGTATTCCATCACCATCCGCCGCAAGGAAGCAGAGATCATGCCGCTGGCGCGCGAATTTGGTCTGGGGCTGCAAACTGTCAACGTGATCCGCGGGTTGCGCGAAGATTTTGAACGCGGCTGGATGTATGTCCCTGCCAAGTTTTTACATGATTTCGGTCTTACCCAGGAACAGCTTTTCGATGCACAACATCGTGAACGCGCGCTGCACGTGCTGGATCTGTTGACCGAAAAAGCAGAACGCCATTTGCAGGAGGCGTTGAAATATATAAAATCTCTTCCGTGGTGGCAGCATGGCATTCGGCTGGGGTGCATCTTCCCCTTGATGTTCGCCATTCGTACGCTTGCAGTTTGCAGGCGCAATGCGCAGGTCTTTGAAAGTGAAGCCAAGATCACCCGCAACGAGGTAAAAAAGATCGTACTCGACTCAACCCTATGGGGCTGGTCCAACATCTGGCTGGACCGATACTATCAAGAATTGAATACCATCAGGCCATAATAAGGAGTAAATTCATGAAACTCATGTACATCAATGGCAAGTTCACGAATGGCGATGCCAAAGAAGTTATCGAAGTACAAAACCCGGCCACCGAAGAAATTTTAGACAGCGTTCCGCGTGGGACGCCGCAAGATGTCGAAGCGGCGGTACAAGCCGCGAGGTCCGCGTTTGAGGCGTGGAGGAAGATGGGTTCCTTCGAACGGGCAAATCTCCTGCACGAGGTGGCCGAGAAAGTCCATGCGCATCGGGAAGAAATCGTGCGCTTGTTGACTCTTGAACAAGGCAAACCTGTTTCTGAAAATGATGAAGAGATCGAATGGGTGCTGAATACGTTTCGATATTATGCCGAGTTGGGACGCCATCATCGTGGAAGTGTGTTGACCCCGGCAACTGCATCTCAATTTAATTTCATCATCAAGGAACCGTATGGCGTGGTGGGCTGCATCGTGCCGTGGAATTTCCCATTGCTGCTGATGGCATGGAAAGTCGCGCCTGCTCTTGCGGCTGGAAACACAGTCGTTATCAAACCATCTGAGATGACTCCACTGACGGCGCTCTATATGGCGGAGCATTGTTTCGACCATCTCCCCGCTGGTGTGGTGAATGTGGTCACGGGGTATGGCCTGGAAACTGGTGAGCCGTTGGTGAAACATCCCAATGTACCCGTCATCGCTTTCACTGGAAGTTTAGCCACTGGTCAGAAGATCGCTTCGATTGCTGCACCGATGATGAAGAAACTTCATTTGGAATTAGGCGGCAAGGATGCGACGGTCATTGCAGAAGATGCTGACCCCGAAATCGCAGCCAAGGCTGTGGCCTATGCGGCTCTCATCAACGCCGGGCAGGTTTGCACTTCGACGGAGCGAGTCTACATCCCAAGGCGGGGCGGAGCAAAATTCACCGAAGCCATTGTCGAGCACATCAAGACCTTGAGGCTTGGTTCTGGTCTCGAATCCACCACCGATATGGGACCGATGATCGGCGAGACCTACCGCGCGAAATTCGAGACTCACATCGCCGATGCAAAATCACGCGGCGCGAAAATCCTTACCGGCGGAGG
>DAOQPR010000259.1:0-2586 GCA_035333265.1 Anaerolineales bacterium | reverse complement strand
ATGAAATACTCCGGCGGCGCGCGCGAACTCGGCGAGGAAGGACTCGACCAATTCCGCGAGACGAAGCATGTGCATTGGGATTTCAATATGGAAGATAAGAGTTATTGGTATCCGTACGGGCAGTAGGGCATCGACGATGGTGAATGGAGAATGATCGGACCATTAACCATCATCTAATTATCCTCGATATATAATCAGAGCCATGAAAAAAACATCATGGCTCTTTCCCTTTTTATTGCTCATTGGGGTAACAACCTACACATTGTTCACTCGCGAAGACCTTCCGGGTAACGGCTTCGCCACCTTTGGCGCAGATACAGTTCGGGCGGAGGTGTTGCAGATCATCGAAGAGGGTGAGATCGATCTGGGTGGAAACTTGCAAACTTATCAAATTGCACGGGTGAACATCCTCGAAGGTCAATATGCGGGCATCCCAATGGAGATCGATTACGGCAAACGGCAGGTGCGCTCGGATGATTATCTGCTCAAAGCCGGTGATACGATCATCGTCACCATCTCAAAGACACCTGATAACGTGGTCAACGCTTATTTTGTGGATTACGTCCGTATAACGCCCATCCTTTGGCTGACTCTTTTCTTTATAATTGCCATCGTCCTCATCAGTCAGTGGAAAGGCGTTCGCGCCTTGCTCAGCATGATATTCAGCCTGTATATCATCATTGGTTACATCATTCCGCATATTTTGAACGGTGAAGATCCTCTTAGGACCAGCATTATCGGTTCGATCATTTTATTGGGCGTCAGTCTCTACATCACTTATGGCTGGACGTTGAAAACCCATGCGGCTGTCATTAGCATGATCTTCGTACTGCTTATCACCGGAACGCTGGCTGGGTTGTTCGTGGTCTTCGCCAAACTCAACGGCTCTGGGGATGAAAATGTGATGTTTTTAATGCAGTTAAGTGAAACTCCCATCAACCTGCGCGGACTTTTTTTGGGCGGTTTGATCATCGGCGCACTGGGTGTGTTGGATGACCTGGTGACGACTCAAGCCTCGGCCGTGTTTGAACTTCATCATGCGAATCCCAGCCTTGGCTTCGGCGGACTTTATTCCTCTGCCATGCGCATCGGTCAGGACCATGTGGCTGCCACGGTCAATACCCTGGTGTTAGCCTACGCTGGAGCTTCTTTGCCCATGCTTTTGATGTTCTCCCTGGGGCATGGCGATTATGGCTATATTGTCAACTTTTCATTTATTGCCGAGGAGATCGTGCGGACGCTGGTTGGCTCATTGGGGTTGATCGCGGCTGTTCCCATTACAACGGCAATTGCCATTTTCTTCGCTCAAAGGGCGGAAAAACTCGGGGCGTGGGAGCAGGTTTTCGGTCCTGAAGGAGGCGGGCATATCCATTAATTCGCAGGTTGTCTAGTCGGGGTTTTCGGTTGTAAACTAGAGAGTAGGATAGTGTTTTTTCCGGTGTACGGGAGTATTTTAGCGTTGTGTTTGCTCCAGGCCCGGTGTCTAGCATTCAACACCTGATTATCCAGCCAATATTTGAAACTTTTCCTCTCTCGAATGCGTAGGAGAAGATAGAGAGTCTTCCAAGGAGAAACGTGAACGAAGAGAAAGCCTGGGTTCTCCAGGCGCAACAAGGCGATGACGAGGCATTTACCAGGCTCGTCGAAACCTATCAGACACCTGTGTTCAACCTGTGTTATCGCATGTTGGGAGAGCCCGAGTTGGCGGAGGATGCCGCACAAGAAACGTTTTTGCGTGCCTATCAACACCTCCCCCGCTACGACCAGAAACGGCCGTTTGCAACCTGGCTTCTTTCGATTGCGGCTCACTATTGTATCGACAGGCTGCGCCGCCGCAAATTTTCCATGTTTTCGATGGATGCGGAGGATGAAGAAGGTAATTCGGTGGAACTGCCGGATGTGGATTCCCCCAACCCGGAGCATGAAGCCATCACCGGGCAGACCCAGGAGCGTGTTCATGAAATGCTTAAAGATCTGGACACCACCGATCGGGCTGCGATCATTATGAGATATTGGTACGACTACTCAGAAAAGGAAATTGCTGAGTCGCTGAATTTGACGGTGAGCGCGGTGAAAAGTCGCCTGCACCGCGCCCGCAAGGAGTTGGCAGGCTTGTGGATGGAACAGGAGGATGACTTGCTTGCCGAAATGGAAAGGAGACACCATGAATCACCAGCCTTTTGAAACCTGGCTGCTAGACGATAAACACCTCACAACTACGGAGAAGCGCGAACTGGATGCGCATCTGCGCGAGTGCCGCACCTGCTCTGCATTGGCAGAAACAGGCCTGGTCTTGCGTTCGACGCGGGTCGCTGCACCAAGGCCGGGCTTTGCATTGCGCTTCCAGCACAGGCTGGCCGAGCAGAAAGCCCTGGAACGCCGCCGCCGGACATGGGGATTATTCCTGCTTGTGTCGATTGGCGTGGGAGCTTTTAGTTGGTTCGTTGCCCCCTATGTAATAAAACTTGCCACTTCCCCGTTCCAATGGTTTATCTCCATCACCGGCTATTTTCTATATGCCCTCACCTCGCTGAAAGCCATTGGTGAAATCCTCACCGTCCTCGCAAGAGTGGTGCCGGATCTTTT
>DAOQPR010000258.1:0-4716 GCA_035333265.1 Anaerolineales bacterium | reverse complement strand
TCTTGTCGACCTCGTCGTCCGGGATCTTCACCTCGAAGTGATCTTCGAAGGCCAACCCACCGATCCGAATGTGCTCAAGCAAGCCGGGTTGGATAAGGCCAATGTCATCGTGGCATGCACCAACGATGATGCCGCCAATTTGGTGTTGTGTTATTTGGCCCGCACCCTTTTCAAGGTCAAGCGCACAGTGGCTCGCATCAACAACCCGCGCAATGCCTGGCTGTTCGACGGGAATTTCCATGTGGATGAGACGATCAATCAAGCCGATGTGATGGCGCATCTCATCCAGGAGGAAATGTCGCTGGGTGATATGATGACCCTCCTCAAGATCCGCAGGGGCCGCTACTCTCTGGTGGAGGAGAAAGTTCCCAGGGGCGCAAAGGCCATTGGGATGGAGTTGAAGGACCTTGGCCTGCCCGAACAATGTGTTATTGCTGCCATTATCCGCAAGGGACAGGTCACACTGCCTCGTGGCACCACCACGCTTGAAGAGTTCGATGAAGTGCTGGCAATCACCGATGAAGATGGCGCCAAAAAGCTTGCGCAACTGCTGGAGCCGCCCGATCGCTCTAATATATAAATAAAAACTCCCGCTGCTTACAGCGGGAGTTTTTATTACTTCAAGATCGTTTCTTTCATCTGCTCGATGTAAGCTAATGATTGATAGTCATATACCAGACTTGCAAACCCTTCAGGTAATTCAAAGGCCAGTTGTGGGATTATTTTTTTGCCCCCGTTTTCTTCTTTTATGACCAATACCTTGCTTACGAGCATTCTGACCGTTTTACGTTTTCCTTCAAGAATTACCCATTTTAATGACGCTAATTGATCACCTTCATATTTTTCCTCAAACCTGCCTTCGTTAATCCCCTGCTTGAGTTGCTCGATCTCAGTTCCGCCTTTCTTTCAGCATTGATAACAACGACGACAGCAGCGCGGACTTCATGCAGTTCATTAGCGGTAATGCTCCCGCCGCCAGCCGTCCAAAATTGTTCCTTTTCAGGCTTAAAGATGTGTAAGATACCCCGGCTGCGCGTTCCAGCAGGCTGGTATATCTCTTCACATCTACCGTCCTCGCGTCCAAGGGAGAGGGTTTCCCATTTATGCCAGAGTTCATCAAAGGAATGGCATTGAGTAAGGCCGGCGGCCAGCAGGTCTTGGAGCAATTCGTCTTCAGGGCGCACGTCGTGCTGGGAAAGGGTGGTCAGGGTCACATGCATCGACTCACTGATCTGATAGTTACGAGGGGCGGATAACGGACGCAAGCCTATCACGGACAACAGCCTGCGCCAGATAGACATACTTATATTGTAATAGAACAAATGTTCATATGTCAATTGCTGGATAGTTTTATCCAATAGTATTTTACAAATTCACAAAAAAATAAAACAAGGCAATCTCACAGATTGCCTTGTTTTATTGACAACATTACTTTTATATAGATGGGAGTGAGTAAATCAGATTTGTTGAGATAAAGGCTTCCTTCCATCCATAACTAGCGCGACAGGGTAATTATCTTGGTGCAACTGTTAGATTGGATGTAGATGCATCGCTTATCAATTCGAACTTCAATTTATAGTTTTCACATATCGGATCGGGAATCGAACCCACCCATTTCCAATATCCATTGAAACCATCGCCAGAATCTAACGTCATGGCGTAGGGTCCCAGGTCTGTGCTGGTATCCGTATCGAACCTAAGATTTACCTGGGTAATGGGGTTGATGGCGGTCGCTTTTACATAGGTTTGAAGCATTACTGTAAAAGGCTCATTGGGGATATGATCAAAAGGTGCAAACAACTGCAGGCTTGAAGCACCTGGCTGGTTGGGCTGTAATCCACCCATGCTAACACTATAAGTAGAACCTCCCAAATCGTTACTAAAGAAAATAGGCCATGTAGGGGAGGAACAACTCACTGAACCGCTTGCCACGGTATGCACGGGAATATCCAGATAATAGTCTGGAAAATATTTTAAACTTACCCGAACCGTAGCCGTGGTTTCAGAACCTGGAGCATGATAAGTGGTGGTGGTTGCAATCCCATTGTTCCAGGGTGTGCTGAGATCCAGGCTTCCGGCGCCGGTCAGTGTATAGGTAAGTGGGAATGTTCCACCACCTGTATTTATGGCGCTTGCAAAAATTTTCACACTACCATTGGTTAACACACGTATGGGTGCATGCGGATCGATGCTGAAAAACTTGAACTGTACGGTCTTTACACTTACATCGACCGTCTTTGTTGGATCAGCATCAGAGGTTACTCGTAGAACTGTCGTGTCAGGGGTGGCAGGGGCTGTAAAGAGGACCGTTGCCCCTGTAGTAGTGGAAATATTCCCATTGCCTGATAACACCTGCCATTGGGCGCTTTGATTCGGATTCCCTGTTCCAAATATCTTTGTGGATAGATTGAAACTTACACCGGTAGGTACCGATGGAGAAGGTGGATATGTGCCAAACCCGGAAATATGTTCAGCTGCAACCGGGCAGGTTGAGATCGCCGAAGATGCAAATGGCGAATAAATAACATTTGAACCAACCGGGTCTCCGTCTCCACCGCCCAACCCTGAAGGCCCATTCAAATTACCCCACCAATTATTGGCGGCCTGAATGCTCGTCGCATTGGATGAGACCACAAAACCGCTGTCATTGGGTGAGTTATTGATGATGCAGCTGTTTGAAATAGTTGCAGAACCACCCAAGCGCAGCATCCCTCCATTGAGATTCCCTCCCAGTAAACTGTCTGAAATGGCCAGGGTTCCAGCATTTTGTAAAATTACGCCATAGGCGGTAACGGCATTATCATTGTTGATGATCTGTACTTTGGATAAAGACAGGTCACCATTTACATTTATAGCAGCGCCAAAATAACCACGATTTTCAGAAATAATACTGTCACTTATTGTAACAGGTCCACTTTGAACATAGATGCCACCGCCCCAGCCGCCGCAACAACCTCCGCTGTTGCCTTTTATGAGACTGTTTGTAATGGTTGCAGTGTTGTTTAAATACAGTCCTGCACCATACGTGGCAAAATTTGTATCAAGATTGACCAAATCAAGAATCAACCCGGGGCCAGAGGAGTAAATTCCGCCGCCGCGACCAGCATGGTTCCCGGTAAAGGTACTGTTGCTTACCTTCAGTTGCCCTGCATTGTAAATTGCACCGCCCATATCCCCCGCATTCTCACTGAGGGTTACGTTATTCAAGTTTACAACCCCTTCATTCATGATTCCCCCTCCATCATTAATCCCTCCGGCGATGCCGCGGCGGATCGTCAGGTCATTGATGGTCAGGTTACCCTGGCTTCCTACCTGGAAGATCCTGAAATCAAGCGCAGAAATATCGCGCTGTAATTCGTTGTTATTTCCCTGAATAGTGATAGGGCTTGTAATTACTGGAAGTGCCGTGCTTCCATCATACGAAGTTGTAAATAGATATGTCCCGGCTGCAAGATCAATCGTATCCTTTGAAACGCCATTGGCATTCGCGGTATTGATGGCGGCGATCAGTTCAGTTATGTCATGAACAATGATAGGGTCCGGAACGGGAGTAGTGTAGCTAATTACTAGTTGAGGCCTGAGAGATCTACCGGCATTTCCACTGTAAATTTTCAGTAGATCGGCGCCAAAATCATTATTATCGTCAAGATTAAAACGCAGCCGAAATTGAGTGACGCCAGTTAAATTAATATACCCAAATCTTGCCGGGGTAATCGATTTGGAATACCAGTTATTCAATTTTTCACTAGTGAAAGATAATAAATTATTTTTGCCAGCCGCTGCCTTAAAATCAGAAAATTGCAGGGAGGGATCATTGCTAAAAGAGCCTCTACGCACATCTACCATTAAGTTGCCGTGCGTATTAAAAGGTAATGTGCCTATAACGCCCGCATATTTGAATTTTAGTGTGGCGGCAGTAATGGTGGCGTCGTCGGGGAGGGAAGAAGTATCGAACGAGAAAATGGCACGATATTGTCTATTCGTCGCATCATCTCCAATATAAATCGTTTTGGCGCCGCTCTCATATGTGTTGGCAACGTTGCTGTTTTCAGAACTTTCGAGCAACCAACCATCTAATATTCCAAAAGACAAAAATACTGCTGAAGTTTCGGGAGAATTAACTGATACTGGTGCTGCTGCAATTTGGGTGCAAAGAATTAAGATAACTAAAAATGAAAACAACATCCTGGTGTACTTTCCCATGATATTCTCCTTAACTGATTTTGTACGTAATGGTATGAAGATCCACTTGGCTACACCCTAAAGTCTTTTGCTTCATGCTGCTTTTTTACCAGTAGTATGCTTTATGCTCTTGTAGCTATAGAGCCGATGAAAAGGATTTCCCAATTCATTTACTCTCTATGTCAGCGCGATCTGTGTTCGGCAAATACCTTCCCCCATGTCAATTCTTGCCGTAGTACCCTGGCTTGTCTTTAGTACACACAACAATTTGTTTGGGAATTGCTATTGATTTTGGGCAAGCCGTCCAAGTCTTTGTTCACTATTTTAAATATAAGCCTTAGGGAAATTATACAATTAATTCCCCTGATTTGAGCGAGATAAAGAATGCGTAAGATAAAGAACAAATGAAGTCAACCAGGTAAGACCGTAAAGTATCTGGATTTACGTGCAAAATATTTCAAATGATAGCGCGAATCGGCATTGACTACTTCGATCGCGTACAAATAAAACAGAGCAGGTTAGTTGGCCTGCTCT
>DAOQPR010000257.1:0-4726 GCA_035333265.1 Anaerolineales bacterium | reverse complement strand
TGGAGGATTTTGAAGAGGATGAGAGTCCGCTTCAGGCGGAGGTGGAGGCGCGGCTTGCGGCGAGAGTCTGCAAGCGGCTGGCGGTCAAAGGCGGGCAGGCGCTTACATCCGAAGAGCAGAAGAGTCTGCTTACGGATCTGGAGAATTGCCAATCGCCAAGGACGTGTCCGCATGGACGCCCGACGATGATCCACCTGTCTGTCGATGTGCTGGAACGTCAATTCGGGCGCAAAGGGGCACGCTAGTCAGTTGGTAATTTTGTAAGGCGCTGGTTAATTTTGGGATGAATACGCTACAATGGGAATATGCAAAGTCTGGCGGAAATCCTGACAAACCAAGAGATTGAGTCTGTACTCGATAAGATACAGGCGATTGTTGCTTTGGTGGATCGTGAGGGGAATTTAATCGCATGGAATACTGCATTTGAAAAGGGAAAGCGTCAGTTTGCAGATGCGAACAGTCTGCTCGATTTTTTCAACTCGCGCGAAAAGGATATCCTAAAATCAAAATTATCCGAGAGCATGGCTTCGCAATGGCTGGGTGAATTGCCTTTTACAGAGAATGGAGGCGCTGTTTTTTATGACCTATGTCTTACCCCGGTCAGAGAACAGCGTTTTCTTTTTATTGCCGAACGCATTGATTCAGTTGCAGACGCAGAAGTGGTGATCGAGAAACTGAGCAAGCAAGTCAAGTTGTATCAGATCGAGAGTGAACACTCCAAAAAGCTGGCACGCAACAAACAGATCGAGATGGAGGCGGTTCTTGCGCAAGCACAAGAGGTGGCCCATGTTGACCCATTGACCTTCCTCCCCAACCGCCGAACCATTGTGAAGGATCTTCAAAACGAGGTTTTGCGTGCTGAGCGATACGGTTCGATGTTCTCCATTTCAGTGCTTGACCTCGATAGTTTCAAATCCATCAATGATACCTTCGGGCATCCTGTCGGTGATGAAGTCTTAAAAAATGTCGCCATTCTATTGCGCGATAGCATCCGTCATCCCGATGTGGTGGGACGATACGGCGGGGAGGAGTTCCTGATCCTGCTGCCCAATTCAAATGCGACCTCTGCCGCTGAACAGGCCAACCGCTTATGCAGGGAAATCCGAAGTAAATTAGTACATACCAAGGAACACGATATTCAGGTAACCTTTAGTATTGGCATCGCACAATTCCGTACAGGTGAAGACTCATGGCACAGCCTGCTCAAACGCGCCGATAACGCCATGTTCAAAGCCAAGAATAATGGACGCGACCGTTGGGTGATCGCAGAATAAAATGAACTCGCCCCGAAATCAAGGTTTCGCGGGCGAGTTCATTTTTAAGAGTAATGGGGTACAGATTTTGGCTTCGAACACAGATTCGATGAGGCGCAGGTTCTTTCATCCTTTCGACAAGATTCAGGAGAGGATGCTGTTATCGATAAATTCCCAATGGATTGTATCCACCGGAAAAACCAGGAAATACTGTTTCAATATCTGAATTATTCATACGCTTGCTTAGAAGTTCGCTTAAGACCTGACGATAATCAGTGGTGATGGCAAGGTCGGCATGATCGTACAACTGATCATTATGCAAACCAGGAAAATTCCCAAACACCTGACCGCCGTTGACACTTCCGCCCAGGGTGAGCATGACACTGCCATGACCATGATCGGTGCCGTATGATTCATTCTGCACAAGTCGGCGCCCAAATTCGCTGATGACTACCACGGAGAGTTTCTCTGTATATCCCGAATCCAGGTCAAGATAAAAGTTGGCAAGCCCTGAAGCAAGGCTGTTGAGCAAATCGGCCATGTAACCTTCCTCGCCATAGTTCTGGTTTTCGTGGGTATCCCAACCGCCAAAATCCACAGTAGCAACCCGCAGACCTACATCCAGTTTAATCATTTGCGCCAGAGTTTTTAGCTGGGTTCCAAGTTCATCTTCATTGTAATATGCGCCATTTGAAGGTTCGTACCCCTGCCCAGCCAATGGGCTTACGATATCCATGGCATCCAGTGTACGCATCCCGGCTCGATGTAAAAGGCTCTCCCCAACATACATTTTCCGCAGGGCATTCTTGTGAGGTTCAACAAAATCTCCACCCCATAAGGAAAAATCGCTGGGAACATTTAAGCTCACAGTTGGGACAAAATTCAAAAGCGAAGTTGGCTGGCTGGATGTGGAAAGTACAGGCAGGACGGAGGATATTCCGCTGGATTGCAGATGACGTGTAAGCCAGCCCGAAGCTGTGTTCTTGGCACCAGGTGTCCCCAGTTCAATATATTCCTGTGCATCAAAATGGCTGCGCGTATCAAAATCCAATCCCACAGCATGGACAATACCTGCTTTGCCTTGTTGATAGAGATCATATAGTGGAGCCATGGCCGGGTGCAAGCCAAACTGATCATTCAGCCGTAATAAATTCTGGATTTTGATGTCGGGTCTTGCCTTTTCATAAAAACCCCGGTCATCGCCATCCATGGGCGGAACAACATTAAGCGCATCCCAACCTCCGCGCAGGAAGATAACCACCAGGGTATCGGAGGCATTATCCTGTTTTGCAAAGGCCAGGTTGGTCAGTTTTGCGCCTGCCATTGCTGCAATGGCGGCAGAACATCCTTGTAAAAATTGTCGGCGAGAAAGCATTGGGGGCATCCTTATTTCCATTGGAATTCGGGGCTCATGAGAATCAACTCGACCATGGCTGGCAAAACATATTGCACATGATCTTCAGGCAGGGTTGTGTCCCAACCTTTATCCTGCGCCATCACCTCGATGACCGCATTGCGACCCTCTTCAGATAGGGACTGATTCAAAATTCGGTTGATCCAGTAATCGGCGAGGGAAGAGGCGGTTCGCAACTCCGCCGGAGTTTGGGCAAACACATCCGAACGCATCCGATACCCGGTATTTTCGTCATCCATCCAGTTCTCGATCAACCCCACGGCAAAATTCCAGCGATAGAGCAGAGACATGGAGTTTGCCCAGGCTTCACGAACATCCGGGTAACCATCTGGTGAACGACGCTCAAAAATTGCCTGACCCATCAAGCCAAGCATCCAATTAACCCCGCCTGGGATGCGGGTAAAGTCTGCATTGATGGCCCGCATCATGGACATGGCCGCTTCATATGGACGTTTGACCTTGCCACCCCAACTGGCCTTGAATTCTGCTGAAAGCAGAATCGTTTCCATCACACGTTTGAGCTGGTCAGGTGCATCTTTGAATTGAAGAAATGTATTCGCGGCAGCTTGAACGATCGAATCCGGTGGGGCATCTGAAATAAAACGGCGGCAGAGTTTGCGGCAGACAAACCGGGCCGTACCTGGGTGGCTTGCCAGCAAGTCAAGCACATCACGGCCATCCTTCATATCCTCCTGATCGGCAGGAATATATTTACCCAGCACCAGTTTATTAAAGCGATCATGCCAGGGTTTATGGTAAAGGAAACGGCCGCTCTTTTCAACGCCATCCTCCCAGTCACCGAGGTCATCATCCACGCGCCAGCCGGTTAAGCAACGCGCCGTTTCATAGACGTCATTATCGACATATCCAATGGAAATTCCGTTGGCATCTTTTTCAACTGAGTTTGGGTCACGCACGCCCAGGTAATTTTCCGCACCCAGTGTGTGCAGTTCAAAGAGTTCCCTCGCAAAATTTTCATTTGGCCCGGCATCGCTGCTATTATTTTGATTCAAGTAATATAGCATGGATGGATGTTTTGCCACCGCTTCGAGCATCTGCCTGAAATTCCCCAGCATGTGTACTCGCAGTACATCGCGATCATAGGATGCAGCCAATGGCGCACCATCATCCTGCCAGAGGTAGACATTGAAGTGGTTGTGCCAGAAATCAGCCAGAATTTCAACAAGCTGCTTTTTACTATAAACCGCACGCAGGATGGTCGCATCTGTCAGCTCATGAGCCGGTTGGCTATACCATTCCCAATAGATATTGTCATTTGAATCGTAGGGGTTATTCGCGATATGGTCGGAGTAGAGTTCTTCCAGGGTTTTATGCAGGGTTTCAAAACCGGCGTTGTTGTAACGGTTTTCAAACTCGCTGTCGTCGATTGAATCCGGGTTCAGTTGTTGAGTAACAAAATTTTGGAGGCGCTCATCATCCGTCGCTCCAAGGGAGTTGAAAGCCTCCACATCACCAGAGCGAATGCCGAAGGTGAGTCGATTGAGCGCCAAAATTGCCATGGATACCGGGGAAAGCGGGGTCAACTCCTCTGGCGTAATAACCACATCCTGTTGTGTGGTATCGATCGGTGCAACTGAGTCGACTTTGGTCGTTTCGCTTTCTGGCGAACAGGCGGCGAGTGCAGTGGTTGCCGCCAATGCGCCGCTTAATTTAAGAAAATCTCTACGAGTTATTCTTCGGGGTTGCATATATGCCTCTATCACTCTTATACATTTTGGAACTCTTTGAATATATCCTGCTTAAGTACCAGATAGGGGAACACCTATTGGAAACATGAAGTTCGACTTCCGGCAGTTATTTCAAAGGTAGAAATTTCGGAGGTCTCAATCAGACAGGCTATTCAAAAATCTTCCGAAACGATACGCTGATTCGAGCCTTCACATCTTCCATTGTCGGCATTGGGTTGAGCAAATCTGCCAGTGAGACGACCGGCTCGGTTAAACCGCAAGGGATGATCCCCTCCCAATAATCCATATCAGGGTCCACGTTTAGCGCAAAGCCGTGACGGGTGACACCCTTCGCATCCACCTTGACGCCG
>DAOQPR010000256.1:0-4766 GCA_035333265.1 Anaerolineales bacterium | reverse complement strand
TTTGGAGTGCGGGAGCTTGCTCCCGCTTGTCCAGCAGTAAACTGCTGGAATCCATAGTTAGAAAAAGCCAAAAACGCCGCAAGGGTGAAGAAGATATACAGCGGCTCGCTCATTGCGGTGGTATGAACGCGGAAGAGTTGCCCATTGAGTAGAAATAAAACGCCTAAAAGAATCCCCGCTATTTTTGATTGGGTCATCCGCCAGCCGATGAGACCGAGTAAAAAAATATTCGCGCCAAACACAAGCGCATTGACAAAGCGTGTGCCGCGCAAAGGGTCAAGCCCGCTGAGGCCGACGATGGCTAATATGGTGGAAAATCCGGGTGGGAAATGTGTGACCGGCTGGTTCGATGCCAGCCACGCTTCGCGATAGCCTTGTCCATCCAGAATGCTTCTTGCTCCGGCAATGTAGGCGATGGAGTCATCGGAGAGTCCCATGCCTTGCGGAGTCGCATAAAGGATGAGAAAGGTCCCTGAAAGTGCAAGCAGACCGAAGGTTAGGATGGAGGCGAATCTGAGATGGCGGGCAGTCATAAGAGAATGTTACGCATTACGGATTACGGAATTCGTGATTCGTAATGCGTAACAAACACGCAATTATTTCACCGGAAGCAGGAAGCCCTGTTCTTCCAAGTATTTGATGATGACGCGGGCATTGTCTTCAGGTGTGGATTCATAGCCCTTGAGCGTGATCTCCGGTTTGATGGGCGGTTCATACGGGTCATCAACGCCGGTGAAACCCATCGGCTTGCCGTCGGCAAGAGCCTGGCGCGCCTTGGCATACAGACCTTTCACATCGCGCTGTTCGCAGACTTCAACAGGCGTATCCATGTAAACTTCGATGAAGTTCTCGCCGACCATCTTGCGGGCTTCTTCGCGGGTGGCGCGATAGGGGCTGATGGCTGCGCAGATCACGATGCCGCCAGCATGAACGATCTCACCCGCCACAAAGCCGATGCGGATGATGTTGGTATCGCGGTCTTCCTTGCTAAAGCCAAGTCCCTTGGAAAGATGCGTACGTACTACATCTCCATCGAGGATGGCAGTTTCACGTCCGCGTTCGAGCATGAGAGTGGTAAGAACCTGGGTTGTGGCAGATTTACCAGAACCGCTCAAGCCGGTGAACCAAATGCCAAAACCCTGCTTGTGGCGTGGGGGATACATCTCGCGCAGAATTTCAGCCGTCTCAGGGCGGGTGAACCATTCAGGAAGCAGTTTGCCCTTGGCGAGATAATCATCGCGCACCTGGGTACCCGAGATGTTGGCAACCTTGGCGCCCTTGGGTACATCCTTCTCTTCCACATAGCGATCTTCATCGGGAAGATAGACCAGCATTTCGAACGGAACCATCTTTACGCCGAGTTCGTGTTCGTACTGTTTCATCAATTCCTGCGCATCATACGGACCGTAGAACGGTTTGCCCGTCGAGTCATTTCCCGGACCCGCATGATCGCGCCCGACGATGAAATGATTCGCGCCATGATTGCGGCGGATGATGGCATGAAGGATGGCTTCCTTTGGCCCAGCCATGCGCATTGCCAGCGGAAGCAGGCTAAGCATGGTGCTGTTCTTGTCGTAGTGATTATCAACCAGGGCCTTGTATGTGCGGACGCGGGTGTAGTGATCCACGTCACCGGGCTTGGTCATACCAACAACCGGGTGAACGATGAGTGAGCCATTTACCTGGGCGGCGGCACGCTTGGTCAGTTCTTCATGAATGCGGTGCAGTGGGTTACGGGTCTGGAAGGCAACCACATTATCATTGCCCATCGCTGTAAGCATTTCGCGCACCTGGGCCGGGGTATGGCGCAGGTTGACAAAGTCATAATACTTGGGCAGGTTCACAACCTTCAACGGGCCGGAGATGCAAACCTTGCCCCAGCGTCCCATTTCAGAGACCATCGGGTGCTTGGTGTCGGTCGAGCCATAGGCCAGCGCGGCTTCGGTCTCGGCATCCCAGTGATACACCTCGTCGAGGCGCATCACAGCGATCAGGTCGAAGTTCGCGGAACGTAACGCCAATTCCTCGCCAACGGTCGGCAATTCTTTGGGGTCAGCCGTCAGCGTGATTGGAAGCGGGAAGAGCGTTCCATCTGCCAGGCGCATTTCGCGCAAGACACGTTCGTAATCCGCCTTGCCCATAAACGTAGTCAGAGGCGAAAAACCGCCAGTGGCGATCAATTCCAGGTCGCATAAGTTGCGCATGGTGATCTTGATCGCAGGTAAATGTCCGGCGCGGGCGATCAATTCATCGCGTTCGGCGCCTTTCACAACCAGGTCAACCAATTTGCCACCATAGGGGGTGATAAGATTTGCTTTTGTCATTGATTGTTACTCCATTTTTTTATTAAGACATCGAAGCCTGAAAGACCTTCGATGTCGAGGTAAGCACAAGGAACGATTATACTCCAAAATTCAGTGGGTGAATTTTGAAACCCTACGCTATAATCATTTCATGAATTCCAAAGCTCTACGAAACATTTTATTTGCCCTGCTTGTGCTGGGCTATATTTTTTACTGCCAACGTTATATCGCCGCCACCAGTTTTGAGATCGAAGGCAAAACCTACTACGTCCTCTTCGACGATGCCATGATCTCGATGCGTTACGCCTACAACCTCGCCCACGGAAACGGCCTGGTCTGGAATCCCGGCGAACATGTGGAAGGCATTACCAACCCATTATGGGCTGGCATCATGGCGTTGATCCACTTCCTGCCGGTTGGACTCAACCAAACTGGACTCTACGTTCAAATTCTCGGCGCCTCCCTCCTAACGTTGAACCTGTTTCTCGTTAAGAAGCTGGTCGAAGGCTTTAGCGATGACCTCTTCGTCATGCTCTCGGCTGTGGCTTTTACCGCCTTCTATGCGCCGCTCAACTCCTTTGGCCTGCTCGGCATGGAAGTCAGCCTGCTGGCATTGATGCTGACAGCCGCTGTTTTAATCGCCGTAAAAAGTGAGGGACGATTCAATATCTGGGTCTACTTCCTGATGGCAATCTCCACCCTCGTCCGCTTTGACATGGCAGTTCCGTATCTGGTTATCTTTTCTGTTTTGTTCTGGACTCAAAAAGAGAATCGCAAGCAGCATTTAATCTGGGGTTTGGGGTTGCTGGTTCTCTTCCTCGGCGGACAATCCCTTGCGCGTTTTGCTTACTACGGCGACTGGCTTCCCAATACCTACTACCTCAAAGTGGAAGGCTGGAATCTCACCCTGCGTTTGTTGCGTGGGATGTATGCCTTCATTCAATTTGCTTATTTCCATAACTGGGTCTTGTTCCTGTTTCCATTGACCATTTATCTATTCCGTCGCGATTGGAAAGTGACCCTGATGATGCTTCTGCTCGCCGGGCAGATCACCTACTCCATCTACGTCGGCGGCGATGCCTGGGAGAATCACGGCGGCGCGAATCGCTACATCATCATTGCCATGCCGCTGTATTTCATCGGCTTCAGTTGGGCGGCTGTGGAATGGTTGAAACGCGCGGCAAACTCCTTAAACCTGAAAGGACAATTCTTTGCTGAGTTCGGCTGGCGCATTGTTTTCTTCGTCCTCTTTGCCTTCTCCCTCCTGACCTTCAACGCCCTGCTCGGTGACTGGAAATCCATCGAACGCTGGAATTTGGCCCGCCGACCCGATTATGTGGCAGGCAATGACCGCAACCTGCAGATCGCCATCAGCTTGGAAAAAGTCACGAAACCGGGAGCATCCGTCGCCGTGATCGGAGCCGGGACGATTCCCTATCTCCTGCCGGACCGTTACGCCATCGACATCCTTGGCAAGGCCGACCCGTACATTGCTCATCAAAACGTCCGCACGCCAATGGGCATTCCCGATATTCCAACCATGCGCCCCGGCCACATGAAGTGGGATTACGCCTACACCTTTGGTGAACTCAAGCCGGATGTGATCGTCTCGCTTTGGGAAGGCACAAGCGAAGAGGCTGCCCCCTATCTCGAAGACTACGACTTTGTGACCATTGCCCCGAAGATCAAAGTGTATTTGAAAAGAGACTCGGCAAACATCAACTGGAATATTCTGCAATAAAAAATCTCCCGCGAAATTCGCGGGAGATTTTACTTCTACAACTCGCTTGCCCTGCGGCTGATGCGATCCTTTGCCCTGGCGATGAACTCGCTTAAAGGGAAGCCATTCTGCTGGCTGCCATCGCGCACACGCAGCGAGACCTGTCCGGCCTCCATTTCGTTCTTGCCAGCCAAAAGCATGTAAGGCACTTTCATCAATTGTGCCTGGCGGATCTTGGCATTCATGCGTTGAGAGGACAAGTCTGCGCTGGCACGAATGCCGTTCTCGCGCAATTCCTTAGCGACCTTCTCCGCGTAGTCGTTCTGCTCGTCCGTAATGGAGATGACCCGCACCTGTTCCGGCGAAAGCCAGACCGGGAAGTTGCCTGCATAATGTTCGAGCAAAAAGCCAACCATGCGTTCATGGGTTGAGAGTGGTGCGCGATGAATACACAACGGCACTTCATCGTGACCTTCCTTGTTCGTGAACTTCAGGTCAAAGCGCGAGGGAACCGCAAAGTCCACTTGATTCGTAGCCAGTGAAAATTCACGCCCAATGGCAGACCAAATCTGCACATCGATCTTGGGACCGTAGAACGCAGCTTCGTCTTCGGCTTCCACATAGGGAACTCCGCCGTTATCCATGGCGCGGCGCACCATGTCTTCGGTCTTGATCCAAAGTTCGGGGTTGTCCACATATTTTTTGCCAAGACCAGCCTTCGAGTGAAGCGAGAGGCGCATCAC
>DAOQPR010000255.1:0-4792 GCA_035333265.1 Anaerolineales bacterium | reverse complement strand
CTACCGAGAAGGATCTATTTTTATCGTTTTGTCAACCTACTTTGAGAAAGCCATAATTTCAATTTGCGTTATTCAAGCGCGGCAAAATCCTGCGGATTTCCCAGGGGATAATTCACGGCATCGCTTGCAATACGTTTGATCAGACCACCAAGCACAGAGCCAGTTCCCACCTCTACAAAGGATTTAATGCCCATTTCGCTCATCACTTTGATGCTATCCGTCCAACGCACACGGGACTGCATCTGGGCTTTAATGTCTGTACGAGCGTCCTCGGCGGTCTTCAAGGCTGACGCATGGACATTGCCAATGACAGGGATCTTTGGGGCATTCATCGCAACCGCGTCCACAGCCTGATTCCATTCCTCTTGAATAGTAGCCATCAACGGAGAATGGGCTGCAATGGAAACCGCCAGCGGCAGAGCACGTTTTGCCCCAGCCGCCTTTGCACCGGCCATGGCACGTTCCACAGCAGTTTTTGCACCCGAAATGACAACCTGGCCAGGACAATTATCATTTGCCACCTGAACCCATTCGCCATCGGTGCTGGCTTCGGCACAAACTTTATCTAATGTAGGAATATCCACGCCGAGAATGGCGGCCATCCCACCGGGAGCAAGTTCTCCGGCGCGCTTCATCAATTCGCCGCGTTTGCGGACGAGGCGCAAACCATCTGCGAACGATAAGGCTCCAGAAGCCGTGAGGGCAGATAATTCGCCAAGGGAATGCCCGGCAACAGAAGCAGGTTCAAAGTTGGGAAAGAGGCGGGAAAATGTCTGGAAGGAGGCAATGGAATGGATGAAAAGTGCAGGCTGGGTATTGACCGTCTCGTTTAGTTCTGCTTCCGGTCCATCCCACATTAAAGTAGAAAGGGTAAATCCAAGGATGGCGTTTGCCTCTTCAAATAAATTTTTAGCATCGGAATATTCTGCTGCAAGGGTTTTGCCCATCCCTACCGTTTGTGAACCCTGGCCGGGAAAAACAAAAGCTGTCGATTTAGGGTCGAGTTTCATGAAATCTCCTTTTCCCCTTTAAACACAAACGGGTCGTGAATGTCACGACCCGTTTGAATTATTCTTCGGTTTTCTTTTCTTTTTTGACTTCGACGATCTGGCGGTTTTTGTAATAACCGCAGTTTGGGCAAACGGTGTGCGGGAGGTGCTTGGAACCGCAATTGGAACAGGTGGACAAGTTCGCGGCGGTCAAGGCATCCTGAGAGCGGCGGCGGTCACGGCGGCCCTTGGAATGTTTGCGCTTGGGATGTGGGGTCATGAAACGTTCTCCTTTATACATACATCAGACGGGCGCATGCCCGTCTGGATTGGTTTATTACGAAGCCCGCTGATTATATATGGTGGAGGCAGTGACGTCAAGGCGAAATCGAAGTAAAATCGCATTCATGGAAATCCAAATCGCGGTTGCCAAGGTGAATAAATATGCGGTTTCCGAGAGTGGGGACACGCTGGAGGTTATTGAACGCCCCACAGGCGGTCTCTCAGTGGTACTGGCAGACGGCCAGACCAGTGGCCGGGGTGCAAAGGCCGTATCCATGATGGTGGTTCGCAAGGTGATCAGCCTGATTGCAGAAGGTGTACGGGATGGGGCCGCCGCCCGCGCCGCTTCGGATGCGCTTTTCACAGACAAAGCTGGGAAGGTTACCTGTACGCTTAATATTGCCTCTGTCGATCTACACAGTAAGACCATTGTTCTGGCGCGAAACAATCCCGCGCCCATGTTCATATGCCGCAATGAAGAAATTGAGGAACACAATGAAGAAAGTGTCTCTCTTGGCACGTCTCGGAATGTTCGCCCGGTTATCACAGAACTGGAGATCGTACCGGGGTTAATGATCGTTATTTTCAGCGATGGCATCAGCCATGCGGGAGAGCGGCGCGGCCAGCCCATGGATATCCGCCAAACCCTGCGCTCGCTCATGGAAGAACAGGACCCAACCCCTCAGGAACTTGCTGATTCTCTTCTGGCTCAAGCCGTGCGTCTTGATGATAATCGCCCTGCCGATGATATCAGTGTGGTGACGTTACGCGTTTCATCTCGTCTGGGGGATGATGTTCGGCGCATGAACGTCCGGCTTCCCATTCATGCCTAAGTTAATATCCTTCGACAAACACCGCTGGCGGCATATTCAGGCCTCTCTACGGGATACGGGGATTCTTCTACGGGAATTTCGTACCCCCCTATTCTGGTTTTCCTTTGCCGTCATTGGCGGCGGGCTTTTATATGAATTCCTGGCACGCTTGTTGGGCGAACCCGTCGACAGCCTGGCGGAGGCCATTTACATCGTACTGACGGTAACTTTCCTTCAGCCCCCGAATCGAAATTTTCCACATCACTTCGCCTTGCAACTCTTTCATTTTGTCATGCCCATCATTGGGTTGATCGTCCTTGCCCAAGGACTGGCAGATTTTGGAAGTCTGTTCTTCAATCGTAAATCCCGCAATAAGGAATGGGAAATGGCTGTAGCATCCACTTTTAATGACCACATCATCCTCGTCGGTCTGGGTCACCTTGGGTATCGCATTGCCCTAAAATTGCATGAAATGGGCGAGAATCTGGTCGTGATCGAATTCAATGCCGAAGCCGATACGATCAACGTCATCAAACAAATGGGTATCCCCGTCATTCACGATGATGCAACCCGCCCTGCTGTGCTCGAAGCATCGAATGTCAAAACCGCCCGCGCCATTATTATGGCCAGCCAGAATGACGCCATGAATTTGCAGATCGCACTCAAAGCACGTTCGCTCAACCCGAAAATTCAAGTGGTGGTGCGCATTTTCGATGATGATTTTGCTCATGCCCTGCAAGAACAATTCGGCTTTATCGCTCTTAGCGCCACCGAAATGGCCGCCCCCGTCTTCGCCGCCGCCGCCGCAGGGGTAGATGTGACCAACCCCATCTCGGTTGAGGGCCAATTATTAAGTCTGGCTCGCTTAACCATTAACCAGATCGCACCGTTTGCCACAAAAACAGTTGGCTATGTCGAAGACAATTATCACCTCAACATTGTCCTGCATCGTCGAGATGGCGAATCAGAAATGCACCCTACAGATAACACCCGCCTGCAACCCGGTGATGTAATCGCCATTTTGGGAAGTCCGGATATGCTCAACCAGATCCTTCATGAAAATGGACAGTGAACCTCCTCTAGTCATTGGGGTTGTTGGGCCATGCGGCGCAGGAAAATCCACCCTGATCGCCGGGTTGGAAAAACATGGCTACACCTGCCGGCATATCGCCCAGGAACACTCGTTTGCCAAACAAATGTGGAAAATCATAGCAAAGCCAGATATTCTTATATATCTAGAGTGCTCTTATGAAAATTCCACCAACCGCCGCAGACTAAACTGGCTGCCCGCAGATCATGAAGAACAACTTCGCCGTCTGAGTCATGCCCGTGAACATGCCAACCTAATCATTAATACGAATACGCTCGACCAAGGCGGTGTCCTGGCTCAAGCCTTGAGTTATCTGAAAAACCAAATCTAACCTCAAGCTTTGCCGCGCCTCCAACTTGAACCGGGCTTGGTTCGCCTACCCAAGCCTTCCCGCGTCCTGAGGCGTTAAAATCCCCCAAGATTCAATCAACCGGAGTATAATGGCGTCCGCGCCAGCCACGGGCTGGCATTTTCGTGGATGGAGTTAAGTATGAGAAATAAAACCTTTTGGTTAGTGGTCATCGGTCTGCTTATCGCCTTTTCCCTTTGGGTAGATTTAAGCAAAAATCTGGTGATCTTAAACCCCTTTTCTGATCAACCTTTGATAGACCGGGATGTAGATGTTAAGCTCGGTCTCGACCTGCGTGGCGGTTTGCAAGCCCTGCTCGAAGCGGATGTTCCAGCAGACCGGGCAGTAAGCTCTGAAGACATGCTTAATGCAAAGAACATTCTGGAAAACCGTGCCAATGGCTTGGGCGTCAGCGAAATCGTGATGCAAGTCGCTGGTGACCGCCGTATTGTGGCTGAATTCCCTGGTGTCTCCGATCCTGAAACCGTGGTGACTTCATTAAAGCAAACTGCATTGCTGGAGTTTGTGGATATGGGCAGCACGCCAGTTGAGGAAGGCACCATTATTCAAACCGATTTTGGTACCAGCGAAACACCGGCAACAGAGACTCCGGCAACCGCAACGCCCGCTGACCCCAATGCAACGCCTGATCCAAACGCCACCCCTGAAGTACCGGCAACCGTATATCACACCGTCATGACCGGTACAGATCTTGATACGGCTTCGGCTGGACAAAGCACAGCTGGACAGTATGTCATTAACTTTACCCTGACCTCCAGCGGCACAAAAGTCTTCAGTGAATTCACCTCAAACAATGTCAATAAGTATCTGGCTATTGTTCTCGATAAAAAGGTGATCTCTGTTCCGGTGATCCGCAACGCCATTACAGATGGACAGGGACAAATCTCCGGGAACTTCACGCTTGAATCGGCTAATACTTTGGCCATTCAATTGCGTTCAGGCGCACTGCCGATTCCGATCAAAGTCGTGGAGAGCCGGACAGTTGGGCCGACCCTCGGTGAAGAGTCAATCCGGAAAAGCGTCCTGGCTGGAGCCATTGGTTTGATCGTTGTGGTCCTTTTCATGATCTTCAATTACCGCCTTCCGGGTGTAATCGCCGCGCTGGCGTTGGTCACATATACCCTGTTTTCGCTGATGCTGTTCAAACTGATCCCAGTCGTATTGACACTGCCAGGTATTGCAGGCTTTATTCTTAGTATCGGTATGGCAGTGGATGCCAATGTGCTGATCTTTGAACGCCTCAAGGAAG
>DAOQPR010000254.1:0-4812 GCA_035333265.1 Anaerolineales bacterium | reverse complement strand
TAAAAAACAGGTAGGCTTGCGCCTACCTGCTACTTGTGTACTTTAGATTGCATCTTCCCTACGGCGTTGGCGTGACCGTCGGAGTCCGCGTGGGGGTCTTGCCCGGTGTGGGGGTACGTGAAGGGGTCGGCGTTTTGCCAGAGCCGGGGGTGGTCGTACCAGGCGTCGGCGTGCGTGTGGAGGCGCCGCCGCGCGGGGTCGAGCTGGGCTCCGGCGTCTGCGATGGCGGCACGAGTTCCTTGATGCGCCCTTCGGCTTCGCTGCGCATGTCAGCAGTCATCACTTCTTCATCAAGTTTTAGCAAAGCCTGCCAGTATTTGATGGCGTCGCCAACATCCTCACGCTTCTCCTGGATCTTCGCACGCCAGTAATATTCGAGCGCCTTCTGTTCATCTGTCTTTGCCAGCGAATGCACCACTTCGATCTGAAGGAAGGCCGTGCCGAATTTTTCATCGAGATAAAAAGCGCGCGCATACCCAAGCCGGGCTTCAAAGGATTGATCGTCCTCATCCACCGCCACTTCCATGTCCTTCACGGCTTCATCGCCATTGCCCAATTCCACATACGACAAACCGCGATAGATGTAATATTTTCTCAAGCCATTGGGGTTGATGTTTGTAGCGCTGTTGAAAGCATCCACAGCGTTTTGATATTCACCCGTCAGATAATAGACCTGGCTGAGCATGGCAAAGCCGGTCGCATCTTCGGTTTCATAGGTGGTGTACAGGCGCAGTGCCTCGACGGCGTTGACGTAATCTTCTTTTTGAATGTACAGTTCGCCAAGCAGTCTGTAGGTCGGCATGTTCACAATGTCGGCGGCATAGGCTTTCTGTGCGTATTCGAGCGCCTTATCAGGATCGTCCATTTCATTGTATGCTCTTGCATACGAGAGATAGACTTCCGGCGAGCCGGGCAGGAGTTGTTCTGCCAGCGCCAGATCTTCCAGGGCTTTTTCATACTCTTCATGCGATATATAGAAACGCGCCCGTTCCAAATAGGCTTCGCCAAAGTTCGGGTCGCGTTCGATGGCATCTGTGAACAGGCTTTCCGCATCCAGGCGCGGGTTGGACATTAAACGTACACGCGCAAGGCCAAGATAGGCCGGGCCGAAATTCGGGTCGACATCGATGGCTTCATTATAGGAACGTGCAGCATTGGCGGCATCTCCCTTAAAGCGGTACGCCTCACCGATGTAATAATAAACATCGGCTCGATCCGGCTCTACATCCTTGACCAGCTCCATATTGAGGATGAAGGCATCCCAATCGCCTTTTTTATAGGCATCCTGGGCAATTCGATATTGGTCGACCGCCCCCGCCGAACGCGGCGTAACAACATAGAGGGCGGTGGGTGTATAGGTGGCATCCAAAAATGCCGAGAGCGGAGTAGGCCCGGTAAACACCTGGGTGGGAATGGCCGTTGCTCCAAAGACCGTCGGAGTTGCTGTAAAGGTTGGGGATGGGCCGGGGGTATTCGTATCTGAAATGATGAAGTTTGCCTGACGCGGCAAAATGAAGCCAAATACAACTGCACCCACCAAGGCCAGTCCGATCACGGCCAGCCCCGCCAGCCTGGCAACCGGGCTTTTAACAAAAGCCTTGAACCCGCGTTCTCTTGGCTTTTCATGCTTCAGGAGCAGTTTCTCCTCCCACGCACGCCGCTGGCTGATTGGGAAGGGTTTGATGGTATCGTCGGGGCGCAGGGCTCCCAGCAGGATCAAGCCACGTTTGGCGGTGGCATTTTCCGGGTCCAGTTTGAGCGCAGTTTGCAGGCAGTAAATGCGTTCCTTCTGAGTATCCGAAGCCGCACTAAGCCAGATCCAATAAACTGGGTTGGTCTGGTTCGCCTTGAGCAATAGGGTTAATAATTCCTTTGCGCGCGCTTTATCGCCCCGTCGTAAAGATTGGACCGCATCTTCAAAAATGGTATCGTTTGATTGTTCGCGGGATTCCTGAGCCATGGGTGAATTTTACCGCGTGTTATGGAAATTCCATGCACGGGTTGGCAAGCAAGATGGTTACAAGATCGTTATGCCCGCTCTGGGCTATTCATGAAATTCTTCGACTTGATAGATCAGCACTTGCACTTTGGTCTCCCGCCACAGGCCAGGCCGCGATCCCATTTTGTAGCAAAGTTGGTCAAGAAATTCACCCGGATCCGGGATCTTCTCCCACACCTGTGGAAGAAACGTAGCCCGCCGCGGTCCATGTTTTAGAATGACCCCATCCACATGGGGATGTAATTTTTGCAGCAGGTCATCGCTTGTGGAATAGTCAAGTTCATGCGCAGCCGTCAGACGGGAGATCTCGATCTTAACCCGGCCAAATTCATGTTCACTTAAAGGTGGGAAGCGCGGGTCTTCAAATGCAGCCGCAATGGCATGTTCGCGAACATCCTGCACCAGCGGCTGATACGCCTCCAATGCGCCGATACAGCCTCGCAATCCGCTGTGGATCGTTAACGTCACAAAGGAAGCGCCGTCTTCCAATAACCGTGGAGTCAACAAAGCCTTATCCAAAGGCGGCAGGGGTTTGGCTTTCAGGGAATATTCAATCGCCTCCCGTGCGATCTGAAGCAGGGTCTGCTTTTCAGCATCGTTCAATGGCTCTGACATTCTACCCTCCAAATAAAAAGGTCACGATCCCGTGACCTTTTTCAAACTGGATAATTTCCAATATTCGCGGTTGTGGTAGACCAGAGGGTCGCCGCTCCCCGTTCCATGTGCGGCGGCTACTTCCGCAATGAAAAGAGTGTTCATGCCTGCATCATACGATTGAAGCACCCGGCAATCCATCCAGGAAAGTCCGCCCACGATCAGGGGCGCACCCGTGACCAGGGTTTCCGTTTTAAGCAGAGCAAACCGGTCTTCCACCTCCGGCATTCGGCCAGCAAACAGGTTCGAGATATTTTCCTGCTCCGTTGAAAGAATGGTCAGGCCAAAGACTTTGGACTTCATGACCAACTCATGGGTACGCGTGTTCTGCTGCAACGACACCGTGATCAAGGCCGGATTCAATGAAATGGATGTAAAGGAATTCACGGTCATGCCATGTTTCTGGCCTTCATGCACGGCTGTGACCACGGTCACACCGGCCGACCAGGCGCGCATGGCATTCCGCAAGGCATCTTGTTCAACGGTGGTTGTTTGTTTTTCCATAGTATTGGATGATAATGGCCGAGACAAGGCGCGTCAAGGCAATTTCCCGATTATTTTTGATTCAATCGCATAACAATCCCTACCTTAAAGGTCTTTCATTCGCACATGGTAAACTCACCCCATGTCTCGTACCATCAGAAATATCTTGATCAGCCTGGCCGTTCTACTCTTGCTGGGGATGGCGATCTACCAAATTCCCGCCGTCAAATCACGCCTCGATTGGCGATTGGAAGTCTTTCAGATCTACGTCAAAAATGTCATCGACCCGGTCGGCCCAGTGCCAACGGCTTTACCAGTTACGCCTGTCATTTCCACGCCGACTCTATCACCAACGAACACAGCAGTTGCACAAGTCCTGCCGAGCATCACACCCACAGCCACCCTGCCTCCACTACCGGCCCAAGCCTCCATCAAATCTCCACCTTATGAAAAGCAGACTCCCAATAATTGCGGGCCCGCTGCACTGTCCATGGCCTTGCACCTGTACGGCTGGGAGGGAACGCAAACAGATATCTCCAATGTCATCAAACCCGTAACCGGCGACCGCAATGTGAACCCGGAGGAACTTCGCTATTACGTCCGCACTCAGGCAGGCTGGCTCAACCTCGAATACCGTGTCGGTGGAACCATCGAACAGCTCAAACGCTTGCTGGCGGCCAATTATCCGGTCATCGTTGAAAGTGTTACAGCCCTCAATCCCGGCGATGCTCTCGGCCCCACCGATGATCTCTGGGCGGCGCATTATCTGCTCATCACAGCCTACGACGATGCCACCCAGGAATTCACCATTCAGGATACCTATCACGGCCCCGATCTAAAGATATCCTATACCCAGCTCGAAAAGGATTGGAAAGCCTTCAACAACGTTTACCTTGTGATCTACTTCCCGCAATTCGAAGAGGAAATGAAAAACCTGCTCACCTCCGACTGGGACCCAGACCTGAATCGCGAACGAGTCCTTTCCCTCACCGAAACCGCTGCCACCTCCCCCACCGCCGACGCCTTCGACTGGTTCAACTACGGCAGCAACCTCGTCTACTTTGACCGTTATGAAGAAGCCGCGCGCGCATATGACAAAGCCCGTGAGATCGGTCTGCCCTTGCGAATGTTCCGCTATCAGTTCGGCCCCTTCCTGGCTTACTTCCACTCCGGCCGAAATGACGATCTGCTCGTCCTCGCCAATTATGCCCGCGGAGTGACGGAGATGTCTGAAGAAACCTGGCTCTGGTATGGATACGGACTTTATCGAAAAGGAGACAATGCCGGTGCGCTTAAAGCCTGGCAAAAAGCCGACTCCATCAATCCCAACTTCTTTGAAGACCAGGCACGCAATGCCATGCAACTGGTGCAATAGAAAATCGAAAATATAGAATCCCAATATGATAAAAAAAATAATACCGTTTGCCCTCCTCCTTCTTTCCGCCTGCCAGCCAGCCGCTGTAATCACCACCTCCCCTGAACCGACAGAGACTCCAACCCTCCTCCTCATAGAGCCAACCAATACGGGCACGCCAGTGGAAGTGGGCATTCCATCCCAAACGACGACACCCTCTGCAACACCAGCCGCCAGCAACATCGTCATCTCTACAAAGGATGGCATGACCCAAATCCTTATCCCTGTTGGAACGTTCTTCATGGGTGGCATGGATGTTTAC
>DAOQPR010000253.1:0-4826 GCA_035333265.1 Anaerolineales bacterium | reverse complement strand
GTCCGCAGCGAGACGCCGAGTTTCTCCGCCAGTTCCGAGGCCTTCTGGTTCGGCCGGTTTTGCAGCAGGAAGATAAGCGTAATAAGGCGGGTGGCGGTGTTGGTCATGTGTCACATCCTGGATAAATAGTAAGCGGGTATATGTCAAATTATGACATATACCCGCTGGGCAAAAATACCAACAATTCTACCCTTTTCGGATGACGTCCTTCCCATATTTGTCCTGGAGCTGATCCACCACCTCTTGTAATTTACGTGACTTTTCGCTTCCCACGTCCCATAAGCTGAGTTGACGCACCGGAGCTCCGATTCCGCTGACACCGACTCCCAATAACCTCACAGCTTGATTCGGCTTGCGGACAGTGTTCATCAATTTGACGGCGGCGCGATAGATCTCGTCTTCGTTATCGGTGGAGGTGGGTAGTGTGACCTGTCTTGTGAGCGTGGTGAAATCAGGCCAGCGGATCTTGATCTTTATGGTTTTCCCGGCGAGGTCATTTTTACGTAATTGACGCGCCACTTCATGCGATTGTTCGCGCAGAGTTTTGAGCAGGGTTTTCTCGTCGCGGATATCCACATTAAAGGTCGTTTCCTGGCTGATTGATTTCGTCTCGTACTCTGTGACCACTGGACGATTGTCGATGCCGTTGGCATGATGCCAAAGGTCGCGTCCGTTTTCGCCGAAGAGGCTGGCTAATTCTTTTTCTGGCCAACGGGCAATGTCACCAATGGTATGAATGCCAAGCTCGGCGAGTCTTGCGTTGGTTTTTGGTCCCACGCCCCAGAGCATATCCGCTGGCAGTGGCGAGAGGAATTGTGCTTCTTCTCCGGCAGGGACAATGGTAAAGCCAAATGGCGGTTCATTTCTTTTCTTGCTGGACTTTTTCCCAACTTCGGTGGCGATCTTTGCCACGAGTTTGTTGGATGCGATTCCCACGCTTGAGGGTAGATTCAGCTCGGTGCGGATGGACCGTTGCAGGTCGAGTGCGAGGCGGGGTTTGTCTTCCTGAATGTCGCTGATGTCGAGAAAGGCTTCATCGATGGAGATTTGTTCCACAAGAGGAGTCAGCTTGTGAAGTTTATCCATGACTTGCTCGGAATACTCTGCATAAAGTTTATGCCTGCCCGGCACAATGATGAGGTCACGGCACAAACGCACGGCACGCGACATGGGCATGGCGCTGCGAATCCCCAACGCGCGCGCAGCATAGGAACAGGATGCGACCACGCCGCGTTCATCGGGCTTGCCGCCGACGGCGAATGGTTTGCCGCGTAATTCGGGGTTTTGAATTTCTTCGACCGAGCAGTAAAAAGCATCGAGATCGAGATGCAGAATGGTGCGGGGCATGACTCAATTGTACCTGCTCATATAGGTGCTTAGCCCAGTTCATCCAGGGGCTAAACACCTTGATGAACGCTGAAAAATAGGAATAAAAGGCCATGAATTTGTTTTGCTTTCATTATTGAACATTTGTTAAAGAAAAGTTATACTAGAGGGTAGCGTATAGTCATACGGAACTTTTCATGGAAAATTACGTCATTTTCTGTAGCGACTTGTTTTGGAGGAAGAAATGAAATCTGTATCACGATCTGTTTCAGTGTTGCTTTTACTGGCGCTTCTGCTGACCTTGCTGCCAGGAGCAACAACCACCGCGAGTGCGGCCTCTTGTTATTGGGCGCAGTTTGTCGCGGATGTTACCGTTCCCGATGGAACATCCTTTGCACCAGGCACCGCTTTTAAGAAGACCTGGCGGCTCAAGAATATTGGTACCTGCGCCTGGAGCAACACCGATGTTTCCCTGATCTTCGATAGTGGAGAACGCATGGGCGCACCCGCCTCGCTTGCCCTGCCGACCACTGTCAACCCCGGCCAGACCGTGGACATCACTGTGGACATGACCGCGCCCAGCGCTGCCGGGCATTATTTTGGTTATTGGAAATTCAAGAGCAATAGCGGCGGCGTTTTTGGCATTGGCTCAACCGCCAATAAATCCTTCTGGGTTGAGATCAGAACCGCTTCATCGGCTGGGGCGGCGTACGACTTTACCTCCAATGCCGCTTCTGCCGCATGGTCGAGTGGAACAGGTGCATTGACCTTCCCCGGTACCGATGGAAATGCGAATGGCTTTGGGTTGAGTCAGGCGAATCCGAAAATGGAAAGCGGTGTGACTTCGGCGCAGGCGGGCCTGTTATTTGCTCCGAACAATATCACCAATGGCTATGTTCAGGCTTCCTATCCGGCCTTCCGTGTTCTAAATGGCGACCGATTCCAGGCGACCATCGGTTGTGAGCAGGGTGCAACGACCTGTTACATTGCCTACAGCCTTAACTATCAAATTGGCTCCGGCCCGGTGAAGACCTTCTGGACATTCCGTGAAAAATATGAGGGTTGGACCTATAACGTCAACCTTGATCTTTCCTCGTTGGCGAATCAGGATGTGAAATTTACCCTTGTGGTTTCGGCCTATGGCTCTCCAGCAGGCGACCGCGCCTTGTGGGTGAATCCAATCATCTCCCGTGCGGGAGGCGGCAACACGGTGACTGCCACTCCCACTGTAACCGGTACTCCGCCTTCTCCCACACCCACATCGACGGGAACCGTTCAACCCAACGCCTGTGACCGCGCTCAATTTGTTTCGGATGTGACCGTGCCCGATGGAACTTCCTTTGCACCTGGCATCGGTTTCAATAAGACCTGGCGTTTGAAGAACGTCGGCACCTGCACCTGGACGAACTATAGCATTATGTTTGACAGCGGCGAAAAGATGGGCGGCCCCGACTCGGCGCTGATCCCAACTTCTGTTGCGCCCGGCCAGACGGTGGATATTACCCTGCAACTGACTTCACCCACCACCGCGGGAACCTATCGCGGCTACTGGAAACTCAAGAACAATACCGGCGTTCCGTTTGGCATTGGCTCGGCGGGAACAAAGTCCTTCTGGGTTGAGATCAAGGTGTCTGGCACGGGTATTAATCCCGGAACCATCACCGTTACGATCCCCGCGGCAACAACAGCTGCGACCACTGTAACTCCGGTGGCGGGCACCAGCTTTGATTTTGCGGCGAATGCCTGCGCTGCCACCTGGTATAGCGGAGCAGGTCAACTGCCGTGCCCCGGCACGAATGGCGATGCGAAGGGTTTTGTTCTCGTCACCACGCCTTCCAAGCTGGAGAACGGCACCAACGACAGCCGCACGAGTCTGCTGACCTTTCCGCAGAATATAAACAACGGATATATCCAGGGTATTTTCCCATCCTACAAGGTGAAAACGGGAGATCGATTCCGCACCACCGTTGGTTGTGAAAATGGCGCCACATCCTGTTACGTGGTCTTCCGACTCGATTACTCGATCTCTGGTTCTTCGACCATTCAGACCCATTGGGCATTTGTAGAAAAATACGAAGGCGCTGTCTATAATGCAGACATCGACCTTTCGGCTTTGGCAGGCAAGGATGTGAAGTTCATTCTCACCGTACTTTCCACCGGCTCACCGAGCGGTGACCGTGCATTGTGGACTGCCCCCATCATCTACAACTCGTCCACCAGTGCATCCAACCCGACTGCTACCAACACCGTAGCCGCCTCAAGCGCCACGCCCACTGCAACAACATCCGCAAGCACTGCAACTTTTACGGTTACAGTTCCTGCGGCCAGCGAAACACCGACTCCCACCAGCACAACCGGCGCTCCTACAGAGACCGTGACCAATACACCGTCACCGTCTGAAACGCCAACACCGACACCAACTCCGTAATGAACTGAAAAAAAGTTCCCGCTGCCAAAACGACAGCGGGAACTTTTTAATTGTACAATCGTCATCTCCAACAGGAGACCGAATGAAACGACTTCTACTTCTGACATTGATCTTTCTGACAGCTTGTTCACCCTCTGCAACCTCCCCCGCCTCCTTCTTTAACCTGACACCTGTTCCCTTCAACCTGAGCCTTGGCTCTACCTCCGAGCAGATTCAAAAAACCATGCTCGAAAGCGCCGTTCACTGGACGACTCTGAGCATGGGCGGCACGGCCATCTATTATCTGCCGGATGGTTCGACTCAGACTGCCAAAGAACAGATCTGGCTTGACCCAACCAACAGCCGCTATCGCGTGGAAGGTAGCGGCTTTCCCGGCATTGCCGACCAATATCTCAAGATCAGTGATGGCGTGACCATTTACAACGGCAATGTCAATACAGGCACGGCAGAGACATTTACCTTCCCTGATTCGGCTCGCGTGGGCCAATACATTCCGCCGCTTCAACCAGGAACGGCATATCCAAATCCGCTTTGGGGGCAGATCGGAACGCCGCTGGCACAACTTGCCTTTCCATCGGACCTGGCTCAAAATAGCGGAACCTTCAAGCCTGTGAGCAATGACGTTGTCGTTGGGCGCAATGCGCTGGTCGTGGAGTGGACCTACATCGAAAATATACTGCCTTCCTGGAAGCTCTGGCTCGACACCCAAACGGGTTTGATTCTGAAGATGCAGGAGTTTGGCAAAGCAGGCGGTACAACCTTGCAGTCTGAACGAGTCGTTGAAAATATTGTATTGGATGCTGCGTTCGATATCTCTCTCTTTGCGATTCCGGGCGTGGTACAGGCGACGAGCGCGGCCACAGCGGAGTCGAATCCTGTCGTGACAGAATCAAGCCCAACGTCGGCAGGCGAGGCGGGGGAGTTGTATTTCTTCCTGCAACCCAGGCAGGCGGGTCAAGCCATCGAGTTGGTGAAGGTTTCCGGGGTTTGCGTCTATGACCCGACGAATTGTCCGCCGTTGGAAAAAATCCCCGCGCCGTTCCCGTTCAATTTCACGCTCAATGCGTTGAGT
>DAOQPR010000252.1:0-4849 GCA_035333265.1 Anaerolineales bacterium | reverse complement strand
GGCGCCAATGATTATTTCGGAATTTCAGTGGATATATCTGGCAATACGATCGTTGTGGGAGCATATCTGGAAGACAGTAATGCAGGCGGAGTTAATGGGAATCAACTGGATAATTCCGCAACCGACTCGGGCGCGGCCTATGTCTTTACCCTCAGTGGTGGAGTATGGAGTCAGCAAGCCTACTTAAAAGCCTCTAACACCGGGTCAAATGACTATTTTGGCTTCCCGGTGGCAATTTCAGGAGACACGATTGTAGTAGCGGCAGCTAATGAAGACAGTGACGCCACAGGCGTGAACGGAAATCAGGGGAATAATAATGAAGGCGAATCCGGCGCAGTATATGTCTTCACCCGCAGCAATAATAATTGGAGTCAACAGGCCTATCTCAAAGCCTCCAATGGAGATGCTATTGATCTTTTCGGTAAATCCATCGCCATCTCAGGAGACACAATCGTGGTAGGGGCACCCTTTGAAGATAGCAGCGCCACAGGTGTAAACGGAAACCAGTTGGATAACTCTGCAACCAACTCCGGGGCAGCCTATGTATTCACACGCAGCAACGGCGTTTGGAACCAGCAAGCTTACTTAAAGTCCTCCAACACGGATGGAAGTGATTCTTTCGGTACATCCATCGACATCTCAGGAGACACAATCGCGGTAGGGACGCCCTATGAAGATAGTAATGCCAAAGGTATAAACGGAAATCAGCTGGATAACTCTGCAGACGCTGCGGGTGCAGTTTACATTTACATCCAGAATGGCAACACTTGGAGTCCACAGGCATATCTCAAAGCCTCAAACACCGAGGCAGGCGATTCCTTTGGCTACTCCCTTTCCATCTCTGGTGACATGCTTGCGGTGGGAGCCTTTAAAGAAGATAGCAACGTTGGCGGTGTGAATGGAAATGAAGCCAATAATTCTGCATCCGACTCCGGCGCAGCATACATTTTTACCCGTAACGGCAGCAATTGGAGTCAGCAGGCCTATATCAAAGCATCCAATACTGAGCCTGCGGACTGGTTTGGCTATCAAATAAAAGTTGATGGCAATACGCTTATCGCAGGAGCCTTTAATGAAGACAGTATTGCCACGGGCGTCAATGGCAATCAGGGCGATAATTCGGCAATGGAAGCTGGCGCGCTCTATGCATTCTTAATCCCATCACACACAGTTATATTCAATGCCAATGGTGGTGTCGGGTCGATGTCCGATCAGGTTGCCAACGCCCCTACCACATTGACAAATAACACCTTTACTCGAACAGGCTTTACCTTCACAGGTTGGAACACCGCTCCCGATGGTTCCGGCACTGCATACACGGATGGTGCCACCTACAATTTCACAGCAGATCTCACCCTATATGCCCAATGGTCTATCTCTTCCCCCATCTTTGCTGATGTTCCCATGGATTACTGGGCCTGGCAGTTCATCGAACGTCTATACAATGCAGGGATCACTGGCGGCTGTGGGACCAATCCACTCATTTACTGCCCTGAAAACTCTGTCACCCGCGCACAAATGGCCGTCTTCCTCGAAAAAGGTTTGCATGGTTCGAACTTCAATCCTGCCAACATGCCACCCACTTTTTCAGATACTGCCGGTCACTGGGCCGAAGATTGGATCGAAGCCCTCAAAAGCGACAGCATCACCAGCGGCTGCGCAAGCGGACTCTACTGCCCCGAAAACTCTGTGACCCGCGCACAAATGGCCGTCTTCCTGCTCAAATCAATCCACGGCGCCTCATACACCCCGTCGCCTGCCACTGGAACCTTTAGCGATGTCCCCACCGATCACTGGGCCGCCGCGTGGATCGAACAGCTTGCCGCAGAAGGCATCACCTCCGGCTGCGGTTCTGGAATTTATTGCCCGGAGAATCCCGTCACCCGCGCACAGATGGCGGTCTTCCTGGTAAAGGCCTTTAATTTGCCATAATAAGATCAGTAAAAAAGAATTGCACCCGCTTTCAAACGAGTGCAATTCTTTTTATTTAACTACTTGAATCGCAAGACTCAGCCGCCGGTTCTCCTCCTGCTCCAACGGCGAAAGGAAATGATTCATTTTTCCACGCAAGGCTTTCGACTCGTCAAATAATGCTTGCGCCTTTTCTGGGTCATCTGGCAGCGCCAGCCACGCCAGCACATGCAAGACATTGGCAACGCCGTATTGATCTTCCATTTGTTGATATTGCTTTAGGACATTGCTGCAAAGTTCATAAGCTGTAGAACCATCTCCAGTGACATGGGCGATCTTCGCCAGCATCAACTGTGGTTCAGGCGAAAAGATGGCATCTCCCAGCTTTTCAAAAATCCGCAGGCTGTCCCGCGCCTGGATTCCTGCCTGTTGAAAATCCTTCATTTCAAACGATACATTTGCATACACGTTCAATGTATAAGCCAACTCCCATGAGAAATCCACCTCGTTGAGAATGTCCACAGAACGTTGAAGCCATTGGGAAGCGAGCGGCAGGTCATACATCATGGCGGCGGTCAAACCAAGGTTGGTATAACTCATGGCAAGACTTCCAATATTATCGAGGCTGGTATGCGTTAATGCTTCTTCCTGTAAGCGCAGTGAAGCAGCGTAATTCCCCCGGCTGCGTTCAGTCAATCCCATATTATGCAGAACGATTGAGATACCATCTTGATCCTTCAATTCGCGGCGCAAATTCAAACCTTCTGCATGATATTGCACGGCCCGGTCAAAGTCTCCCAATTCAGCGCAAATGGAGCCTGCCCCGTTCAGGGCCGTTGCACGATTGCGTTTTTGTTCATCGGTCATTGGCGCAAGCATGGGAAGGTTCAAGCTGGTTTCCAGCCACTGCTTTCCTTCACGAATATGCCCCTGACGATGCCAAAACCACCATAACCCGCCCGCGATGGCAACAGCCAGATGAGCATCTTCTTTTTCAATAGCGTAACGCAAGGCGGCCCGAAAATTTGCATGGTCGCGGCGGGCATTTGCCAGCCACAATTCCTGTTCAGAGCCGCGTATGCCATTAAAGACCTCCTGCGCATACCCTGCAAAATAGTTCGCATGGATCTGGCGGGTGTCATCCGCCAACCCTTCGCGGATGAGCTGCTCAAAAGCAAAGGCTCGCAATGTTTCAAGCATGAACACCCGATCCTCTTCCAGGCGCAACAGACTCGCGGAAGCCAATTGCTTCAAATTTTCAGGCTCGGCTCCACAAACCTGCCGGGCAGCATTCAGGGTACATCCGCCGTTCATAACCCCAAGTCTTGCAAATACGTTTTGAGCCTCCACTGGCAAAAGGCGGAAACTCCATGCAATGGCATGATTCAAAGCCTGATGCCGTTCGGCGATGTTGCGTTTGGTCTGTTGCAACGGCGTCGACGCAAGTTGTGGATTTCCACGAGCAGCCATGATCTGCTGTAACACGTCCTGCACAGAATGATCTCGAACCCGCGCAGCAGCGATCTCAAGCGCAAGGGGCAGTCCATCCAAAACGGTACACAACGTAGAGATGGAAAGAGCATTTTCTATATTTAATGAAAATGTCGGCAATGCAGTCCGACAGCGAGCGATAAACAACCTGACCGAAGCGATCTGAGCCAGTTCATCCACTTCGGGCAAATGCGCCAGGTTTGGCAAAGCCAGCGGTGACAGTTCCCATTCATATTCACCATACAGATCAAGCGCCGCACGGCTGGTGCATAGCAGTTTCAAGTCTGGCGCGGCTGATAGCCATTCTCCAAACAGACCCACCGCATCGAGAACATGCTCGCAGTTATCCAACACCAATAAAATATTTTTGGAGGAAAGAAAAGAACGGATCAGACTCACCGGTAATTGCTCGGCAGATGGAGACAATTCCAACGCGGAGGCAATGGCGGCGGGAACATCCTCTGCCTGCTGAATAGAATCCAGGCCGACAAAGCAGACACCATCCGGGAAGTATGGTTTGAGAGTGTGGGCCGCCTCAATTGCAAGGCGTGTCTTGCCAATACCAGGTGCGCCGATCAGCGTGACAAGGCGGGCCTCATTTAATAGCAAGTCGGTCACACGGGCCAGCTCGGTTTCACGGCCCAGGATGGGAAACAAAGGTGCAGGCAGATGAAACTGGGGTGTTTCTTCACTGACAACTTCCACTGCCCGTTCGGTACGGGTTTGCACAGTGCGCGAAACTGTGATGCGTTGATTCACTCCCTCAGTAGAACGAGTCTGACCGGCAAGTTCAAGCAATTGTTGAGAGAGTTGTGATTGGCGACCAATGTCCAGTGCGGGAATGAATAGCGCGGCGATCACGGCCAGGTCGGGCAGACGGCTGCCATTTTCAAGACGGGCGATCTGCTCTCGGCTGTAGCCAACCATACGTCCGAGTTCATCCTGCGTGAGGTGGGCACGTTTGCGCAGGAAACGCAAAGCATCTCCAAAACTTTGTGCGGGTATGGGCTTTCCCGTTTCTTCATGGGTGTGGTTTCGATGCGGCATTGCGGAATCTTATCATGGGTGAGGATGAGTCTGAATAGCCTATCAGAGGCATCAAAGGCTGAATGGGGGCGGACAGGTATCCCGTAGAAGGAGGCGAAAGGTCACATCGGCTTGTCACAAAATGTCACATTTTGTTCCATTCTTTTTTGTATGATGCCGCCATGAGTCGCCGCCTGATCTTTGTCTTCACTGAAGTTGTGGAAGTCATCGAGACGGTCACGATTCAGATCGAGAATTATTCCAATCAATCAACCAACGAAGGAGAGACGAATGAAACGACAGATCATGATTATAGGGGTCCTGCTGGCGATGCTGGGGACGCTGCTCACTCCAAAAACGGCCAAGGCCGCAAACGCCGTGGTGGGAACGGGCAGCGCGGCTTCGTGTACCGAAGCGGCTT
>DAOQPR010000251.1:0-4857 GCA_035333265.1 Anaerolineales bacterium | reverse complement strand
CTGTGTGCCACAAGTGTGGAGCGGATGTTTCTCGGTCTCTTTTTGGTCTTTGGGGCAAAAGTACATGGCTTGGACGGTGCCGCCGAGGAAGGAGTCGAAGAGAGAACCAGCTAACCCTGAGGCAGTAACCAGCAGAAACAGCGACCAGTTTCCAGTTAGGAGAGAAGCGAAGAAGGCAATTAATGCCGAACCAGCTAGAGAGGCGAGCGTGCCGACCAGCGAGATTCCGCCTGAGGTGCCTTTTTCCACTACTTTGGTTAAGTTGGTAATCATGCGTGGGGGATTCGGATTGAGCACGCCAAGTTCGGTTGCCCATGTATCGGCGTTTACGGCGGCGAGCGATGCGGCGAAGGCTGCCCAAACCCAGACTTCATTGGGGTAGAAGAAGTGCAGAGCGGCAAAGAGAGTTGCCATGCCGCCATTGCCAAAGACCTGACCGGCATCGCGTTCATGGCCTTTTGAAAATTTTTCGTCGAGACCTTGTTTACGTTTTTTGAAGGCCCGGCTTAAGGCCGATGAGGTGATGAAAAATGTGAGCAGAAGAATTGCCCAGGGCCAGCCGCCAACCCCAAAGATGATCGTACCAGTGAAGGCAGCAGCAACGGCTCCGCTTTTGTTGAGACTGTGGGCTTTGTAAGCGAGGAACGCAATGATGAGAGCCAGGAGAAAACCGAAAAGAAGTTGCATGGTAGGGTAGAAAATTAAAGGTTGAAGGTCGGGGATTGGAAGTCAGACATCCTTCGATAGACTTAGGGGCTGCCTTCGACCTTCGACAGTTCTTACACGGGAGTGGTGACGATGAACAGAACAGAAAGCAAAAATAACAAGCTGGTAAATGCGCCGGAGCCCCAAACGATGAAAGCAAGAATCCGTTCACGCTCCCAACGGTAGAAGTACATGCCTGCGATCCAACCGATAACGGCCAGCAATAAACTGGCAACCGGAAAGATGAGGAGTTGGGAAGATGGCAGGGTTTCGAGCGGACTGCCTGCAAATTGCGGCGGGAGGGCTATCAGCGGCGTGGATGGAATGAGCAGGCTTGTCCAAATGAAAAGGCCAATGTTGAGGAATAAGGCTGCAAGCCAGAGATAACGGGCTGTGCCATTTTCCCAGGCTTGTGAAACGACAAAGGATGGATAAATGGATTTGGCTTCGGCGGGGGCGAGACTGCCCATTTCTGTGGCACGGGCAAAGGTTTGGGCAAGCCCGGCGGGATGATCTGGCGAAATGACGAACACACGTTTGGCTGTGGCAACCAGAAGAAGTTTGGATGCATCGGCGGCGATGAATTCCACCACACCGAGGTCGGGGTGGCGGCGCAGGCCGAGTAAACTGCCAGGGAGCGCCAGGCGCGGCAGAGATAATGGATTGGTAAGGTCTTCCGCTGGACGGATCCATTCAATGTCCGCAAGGGGAATGTCTTCCAGTCGCAAGCCCCATTGAATTAAGAGACTATCGCGGTCGATCTGATAATTTGCGCGATACAGCGAGTAAATGCGATAGGTAAAAAACGGGGTTGGAATGAAGGCTGCCAATGACACCAATAACCATACCAGAAAGGCTGGCCCCAATTCCGCACTGGAAAGGTTGAAAAAGCCAAAGACCGCCAGAACGACCAGCACTAGCAGGATGATGCCATGAATGAGCAGTCCGCGTTGCTTGGGCGGTGGGAAAAATCCGGTGTTCATGCGTTACAAGGGCTCCAGGTAAATATCCTTGATGAAGGCAATATGCGGGGTGCGTTTATGCGCCAGGAGTGTAATGGATTGACCTGCCCGCAAACGTTGGGCAAATAGACTCTTTTTGACGCGATTTTTGAATTGATGCACCTGTCCATTGTACTCGTACTCATAGTGCAGAATAAAATCCCGGTTCTTTTTGCCAGAAGAAATCACATCGACCTGGGTGATTTGCCCGACAATTTCCATGCCATTTGCAACTGTATTGACAATAAGCCGGTAACGCCAGAAGAAGGTGAGCAAACCGATGGGGGTGAGAATGGCGGCAAAAATAGCCAGCGCAATTGTCCAATACCCTTCGAACAGCCTATCAATAAAATAAATGGCCCATCCGCCAAAGATCATCACGAAAAAGTTCTGTGCCAGATAGTCGGTGGAGATGATCTGAAAAAGGGTTGGTGCAGGGCGGGGCGAATCAGGTTGATTCAAAGATTCACCATGTATGGTACCAATTGCCTCATAAATTTTTTATATTAGAAATTGCTAAAATAAATATTTTTAAGCAACACTGTTTTTGGGGAGGATTCTTTGTATAGCAGATCAACTTCCTGCTTGTCGTGGATTTTGAACATAAAACCAGAACTTGGCATTCGAATCGTCTTTTTATAGGTCTCGCCGTTGATCACATACCTGACATTGACGTAATATGAAAAACTTCTGGATTTCACACGTCCGTAATCGTCTTTTTCTTTTCTCTCCTGATGATCAAAACCTTCTACAAAACCTTTTACGACAACCCCATCGCGAAGAATGGACATTACCCTGGTATAGCGAAGGGCAAAAACGATAAATGCGATCAGGGCAATGGGCAATGTTACAAATGGAACGACCACCATTGTCGTTGGATCTGCAAAATAAAAGCCGATCAACACAATGAGCATCCACGCTACAGTGTTGATCGAAAATTGAATGGTTAGGTCTCTTCTGTATAAATTGTAAAGGTTTGGCATTTTGTTTTCCATGTATCACCTCATAAAAAGAAATTTAAGATTTCTCCCAAACTGATCAATTCTGTATTTTGTTGGGTTCTCTTTTTTAATTCTACCATTCCACTTTGCAGCCCTTTTTCACCCACGGTTAAGCGAATGGGACAGCCAATCAAATCAGCATCGTTAAATTTGACCCCGGCACGCTCGTCGCGGTCATCGAATAACACAGAAAAACCTGCATGTTGCAGGGTGTTGTATAGTTCTTCTGCTTTGGCCTTCGTGTCCATCGTCTTACCTGGGACGTGCATTAAATAAATATCAAAAGGCGCAATGGATGGTTGATGAGGGGATAAGCTGAATGCAAGCCCTTTTTCATCATGGTGAGTTTCGGCAATCGCAAACAGAATCTCATTGAGGAAAAAATTGTCATGGCTGGCCAAAATCTCGGCCCGGCGAAGCGATACCGATTCGCCGCACATAAAACAGGCATCACCCTCACGTGCAAGGGTCAGGTCTGCAATGATCTCGGGTGTGTAATCCCGTCCGCTGTTTGTGTTGAGCAGATGAAAGCCGGTTTCGTTCGCGCCTGCGACCAGATTTGGAGATTGGGGAATCAGATCATCGACGACGATCAACGCCTCCTTCAACCCGATGGGGGAGGCATAGCCCGCAGCCGCTCCCACGCCGACAATTTCCTCTGCCGTTGCCATGCGGACGTCACCTAACAGCGCTTTCAGTTTGGCCTCACTTAGTTGCATGTCCCCACGAATGACGATGAAGACGAACTTTCCATCTGAAATTCGAGAATACATCAATGCTTTGGCCGTCTTTTCCCTGGGAAGGTTCAGTAAATTCGCCAACGACTCGATGGTATTGGTATTGGGAGTGGCGATCTTTTCAACAGGCAGACTCTCTTCGTTTGAATAAGGCTTTTTTCGTGTTTTGGCGAGCTCCTTACGTTCCACATACCCACACTTTTCGCAATGAATGATTTCCTGCGAGCCTGCCGCTGATATAACAAAAACCTCGTTTGCGTTTTCAATGAAAGGAATATCAAGCAAGGGAAGAAATGTATTCCCTTTTGACAGGGCAGCGAGTTTTTCGATGGCTTTTTCTCCCAAAGACAGGAGTTGATTCTCGCGGGTAATGTACCCCGCTCGCACAAGCCAGCCGAATCCCTGCGAACGGGCGTTGTTTGGAAATTCACGTTGAGTCTGGATTTTGAGGTCGCTATATTTCATGTTTCCTGTAGGGAAAGGGCTTGCCCCTTTCGAGCCTTTGGATTTTGAGATTTGAAAAAGGGCGACCATTTGGGTCGCCCGGAGGTTAATTCTCTTCCGATTTCTTTTTGCGCGTTAATCGTTGCGTATTTACAGGTGTAGAAGCTGGGACGGGATCCGGCATTTGGATCGGCGTCTGGGCAATGGATTCGGCCTGAGCGGCTTCAGAAGGCGTGGATTCAGGAGCAGGTTCCAGGTCCAGATCGACCGTTTCTTCCATGCGAATTTGTCCGCGCAGGAAGGCGCCTTCTTCGGTCACAAAGGCGGTGGTGATTACGTCACCCCACACACGGCCCGAAGCACGGATTTCCAATTTTTGGGTGGTGATATTTCCGCGCACTGCACCTGCTACAATGACCGTATTTGCACGCACGTTTTGACAGGTCACACGCCCGGTCTCACCGACCACGAGCATGCCGCGCAGGGCGATCTCACCTTCGAATGCGCCTTCGATGCGCACACCGCCGGAGCCGTTGATGGAACCGTGCCAGATCACCCCAGAACCCAGCACCGAAGTGATGCGCTCTACGGCTTGGACGGGTTGTGCGGGTTCTGCGGGAGTAGGATTGCGTTTGAACATGGAGGCAATTTTACCCTAATTAAATCAAACGCTCTTGCAGGGGCTTAGCCCCTGCAAGAGCGTTAATCTTAAAGAAAATGGGCGCTGATGTTATCAACCAACGCCCAACTTATTACTCGTAACTCGTTACTGTCTTCTTTACTCGCCCTTCTCTTCCACCATCTGCACGCCCATGATGTTAAAGCCCGAGTCTACGTATAAAACTTCACCTGTGATGCGCTTCGAAAGATCTGATGCCAGGAAGACCGCCGCATCGCCGACATCTTCAATGGTCACATTCTCGCGCATGGGAGATTTATCTGCAAAGTGTTTGTACATATCACGGAAGC
>DAOQPR010000250.1:0-4903 GCA_035333265.1 Anaerolineales bacterium | reverse complement strand
ATCAACAGGCGCTGACTTTACTATCTTCCCTTGCAAAGTCCCCATCTTTACCGGAATATGACTTTATGTCCCGCCTGGCTGGAATTTATCTTGAAGCCAGGAATGCACAAGGAAAATCAGAAGCATGTAATGCTATTGACACTGCTTATCAGAATGAGTTCATGGATAAAATTCCAGACCCAAATTACTTGTTCCCAAATGATCAAGCCGCATTGCAACTCTGGGGAATTATAGGGCCTAGAAATTTCCTGTGCGCATCTTCAAAGATGTTCTCTTCCGAAATTTCCGATTCCAAGATTTCATCATTTGCCGCGCTGGATGATTGGTTGAGGACAAAAAATATTATAGTAAATCAAAGTGTTACAGTTGATCTGAATAATGATGAAAAGGAAGATGTCTATTTGGCGTTGCTGGAGTGGGAAGATGAAGATGGCCTGGAATTATGGTCGTTCAGCAATGCCTCAGGAAAAGTGGAAGGCGAATTGCTATATGGGTATGAGGAAAAAGCCCCTGTCGATATGTCGCGCTTGCCCTTCGTTTCGGGTGATGGGTCTGTTTATTATCTATTGAATGTTAGTGATGAGTTGGGTGTTATTACGATCTCTCAAAATGGAGATGTGGAGATTTCCTTTGAGAATTACAACGTCCAGTCGTATAAAACAGGAACCGATTTTTTAGTGATTACGGCCAGAGAATATTATGGTTGTGATGTTTACTATGAAGAACGGTGGGATTTAGAAACAGGAGAGACGACTCAATTACTTAATCCATTTGAAGCGGTTCAGCTTGAGATTGAAAGGAAACTATTTAATGACAAGGATTATTCAGGAACGATAGACTTTGTTGATGCGTTTTTACAGTCTGCCCCACCAGAGCCTAAACAGGTTTCCTCCTCAGGAGCAGATGGCTGTACTTTTTATCCTCCGTTTTTCATTCCCTATTATCGTTACTTGCGTGGTTTGGCGTACGAACAGCTAGGCGAAGATACTCAAGCCGTTAAAGCCTATTATGAAATTTGGAAGGATTACCCGGATAATTTCTTCGGAATCATTTCCAAATTGAAACTCGAACCCATCACCCCATGAAGCGCCTTCTCCTGGTTTCAATCTTTCTTGCAAGCTGTAATCTTCCAGCGCAATCGGCTGTGTCAACCGCCACAGTCCTTCCCGTTACACCTACGCCTGAAGCGACCATTGTTTTGCCGTCGGATACGCCTTTACCTACCTTCACCCCTCTTCCTCCCACACAAACACCCACCTCCACGCCCATTCCCTGCGACCCGGTCTCGGCAGAGTATTGCATTACTGAAGGTAATTTCATCTTTCAACGTCCCATCCTCGTGCCGGATAATGATAAGGCGGATATCAGCTATCTTTATGCCTCCACCCAAAACGGCAAACGTGACCCGCATCATGGTGTCGAGTTCCAAAATCCATTTGGCACCCAAGTCCATGCTGCCGGGGCTGGGACGGTAGTCTTCGCCGATTCAGATAAGACCACCAAGTTCAGTCCGTGGAATAACTTTTACGGCAATGTGATCATCCTTCAACATGCAAATGAAGTCTATACCTTGTACGCACATCTTTCTAGCATTTCGGTCGTCATTGGGCAACGTGTTCAAACCGGGGATGCGCTCGGGCAGGTCGGGTCGACGGGTGGAGCTACGGGTCCACATCTCCACTTCGAGGTCCGCATGGGAGGCGATTACACGGATTATTTCTCCACGCAAAATCCGGAATTATGGCTGATGCCCCAGCCGGGTATGGGCGCCCTGTCCATTACCTTCAGATCGAAAGAAGAACGTAATTATGAACGTCCCATGGTGATCACGCGGCTGGCAGACTCGACGAATGATGGTTTATTTACATACTATCTGACATCCTATGCCAAAGGCTTTGAGCACAATGCCGAAGATGCCGTCTTAAACAGCCTGCCTGCCGGGCGGTATAAGATCGCCTTCAATGATTCATCCGGTCTTCGGGAGCGCATTGTTATCGTGGAAGCTGGAAAATTGACCGAGACAATATTTGAAGTCAAATAATGGAAACAAAAAGAGCGCCCTCCGCAGAAGGCGCTCTTTTGAATTCAACGTTAGGCAGCAATGCCGGGAACCAACGCCACATATGCGATGATCCCAGCCGCAAGTGCGATTGCACCGAGAATGGCAAAGAACACGCGCATGTTGCTTTCAGCGCCGAGCAGGGATGCCCAGGCCACAAATGCCAGACCCAGAGCCGAGATCAGCAAAACCAATTGAAGCTGATCGCCGCGTTCATCATATTGTGAGCCCGTCTCAAAATTTGCATCGGACGAGTCCCAGTAGGTATAGGCATCGGCATACATCGCATCGTAATATTCATCATCCCACACGCCGTTATCACGTTCGAAGGCCGCCTGCAACGCTTCAGAGAAGTTTTCCTGATAGTAATCGGCAATATCCTGGCGATCTGTGCCGTCATTGATATACCAATTGTCAAAGTAGTTGTAATCCTGGGTAATATCCTGGTTGGCGCGCAAATATTCTGCATTGCCATCGTTCAGGTCCTTCATCCCTTTGATCTCGAACTCGTTCTGTTTCGAGTCGGCGATGGCGCCCTGATAGCTCACAAAGGCGGTGAACACTGAAAGGACAGCGATCATCGTTCCTAGTACGATTTCATTACTAAAAATTTTCTTCATTTCTTTTCTCCTGAATGGGAATGATTTGAACTTGAGGCAGGATTATATTCGAGGATGAAATTTGCATACTTTACAGTTTCATTATGAAAAAGCATCCGGGACCTTTCGATCCCGGATGCTTGACGTTCCCGCCTCAGACTCCGCCGGAGCCTGTTACTCTTCCAGGGTGCTGATATCGCCCTCGGGCAGTCCTTGTGCGCGTGCCTTCAGCACACGCCGCATGATCTTGCCGGAGCGGGTCTTGGGAAGTTTATCCACAAATTTGACGTCTTCAGGGCGGGCGATCGGACCCATATGCTTGGCGACGTGCTGGCGCAACTCTTCCGAAAGTTCTGCCGATGGGGTAAACCCGGCACGTAACAAAACAAAGGTGTAAATGGCCTGGCCCTTAACATCATGTGGAAGACCGATGGCGGCGGCTTCGGCCACTGCCGGGTGGCTGACCAATGCCGACTCAACTTCCGCCGTCCCAAGGCGGTGACCGCTGACCTTGATCACATCGTCCACACGGCCGATGATCCAGAAGTAGCCGTCCTTGTCACGTTTGGCAGAGTCGCCGGTGGTGTAGCGGCCTGGATATTTGCTCCAGTATTGGTTGGCATAGCGTTCATCATCACCGTAGATCGTGCGCAGCATCGAAGGCCACGGACGCAGCAGGGTGAGGTAGCCTTCTGTATCATCGGGGACGGGATTGCCTTGTTCATCCACAATTTCAGCTTTTTGACCAAAGAAAGGCCGCGTGCCCGAACCCGGTTTGAGAGGTACAACAGGCGTCGGCGTGATCTGAAACGCGCCGGTCTCGGTCTGCCACCAGGTATCAATGATCGGGCATCTTTCCTTGCCAATGACGCGGTGATACCACTTCCACGCCTCGGGGTTGATCGGCTCACCGACAGAGCCAAGCAGGCGCAGGGACGAAAGATCATGCTTGTTCGGCCACGATTCCCCGAAGCGCATCAATCCACGAATGGCAGTTGGAGCAGTGTAGAAAATGGTGATGCCGTAGCGCTCGATGCATTGCCACCAGCGATTCGGGTAGGGGAAGGATGGCCCGCCTTCAAAGAGGAAGGAGGTGATCCCGGCGATCATGGGGCCATACACAAGGTAGGAATGTCCGGTGATCCAGCCTGGGTCGGCAGTACACCACCAACGATCCATGTCATTGACATCAAAGGCATACTTTAATGTCGAATAGGTTCCGACCATGTAGCCGCCATGGGTATGGAGGATGGCCTTGGGTCTGCCGGTGGAGCCGGACGTATAAAGAATGAAGAGCGGGTCTTCTGCATCCATTTCTTCCGTCGGACATTTGCCGTTCGCAATGGGCAGCACGCACAGGTCGTGGTACCAGTGATCGCGTCCGGCTTCCATGGTCACGCCATTGCCAACACGTTTGACAACAATGACATTTTCCACAGTAGGGCAGCGCTTGAGCGATTCATCCACGATCGCTTTGAGTTCCACCACCTTGCCGTTCTGGAATGATCCATCACAGGTGATGACCAGTTTCGATTTGCTATCTTCGATGCGCCCCTGCAAAGAGTCGACCGAGAAACCGCCGAACACCACCGAATGGATCGCACCGATCTTGGCGCAAGCCAGCATGGCAAAGACGATCTCCGGAACACGACCCATATAAATAGTGACACGGTCGCCTTTGACAATGCCCATGGCTTTGATGATATTTGCCATTCGTGAGACTTCGCGATTCATCGAAAAATATGAGAAGGTGCGCTCAAGTTTTCCGTCTTCCGATTCCCAGATGAGTGCCAGTTGATTCTTGCGGTGGGTTTTGAGGTGGCGGTCGACAGCGTTATGCACGATGTTCGTCCGCGCCCCAACGAACCACTTGTAGAAGGGCGCTTTTGAATCATCAAGAACCTTGTCCCACTTTTTATACCATTCCAGTTCAGAGGCTTCGGCAGCCCAAAAACCTTCCAGGTCTTTATCTGCTTTTTCTGCCAGCTCGTCCCAATCTTTTAGACGAGCCTGCGCCACAACCTGCTCAGATGGATAATAGACTTCGCCTTCCATTTCCTTCTTATTCGCCATGACAGCCTCCAAAATTTTTATGAGAATGTTAGCGGCTATTTTAATCCGCTTTCATGAAAATGGTGTACGGGATTCTGATGCCCAAACGACTTATTGTTTGTACTAGCTGTTTCCAGCCAGGTCTTGCTTCATTTCCTGCCAGGCCTGACGGGCCTCGCTCACAGAGCCTTCA
>DAOQPR010000249.1:0-4922 GCA_035333265.1 Anaerolineales bacterium | reverse complement strand
GTTGGCTACCTACTCACGCGGCGGACTGCTCATCACCGTCGGCGTAACCGGCTTGGTGACATTGCTCTTCGGGCGCGATGTTTTGCGCGGTTTATGGAACTGGTTTATCAGCGGCTTTCGTAATAAACATCTTCCTTCTTTCCTCTTTCGTCTTTCAATTGTCATCGTATTCATTGGAGCCATTGCAGGTGCCACCATCTTTCTCGGACAGAAAAATTTCTTCAGCCGCATGTGGGAATCCAACGCCGAGAACTTGAGCGAATATCTGGTGGATATCAACGCCGGGGCGCGCGGAGCGTACACGGTTGCGGCGATGGGCGCGTTTCGAGAATCGCCGCTCACAGGCGTCGGCTTGGGTGGAAGCGGGTTCTACATCTATCAAAATTTGCCCGATTGGTCACTCACCACTGTCCCTGAGATCGCGAAGCAGCTGAATCCATCCAGCCGTTTGTACCCGAACCCGAAAAATCTATATGTGCGTTTATTGGCAGAGACGGGGTTGATCGGCTTCGTTTTGTATTTTGCGTTTCAGTTTAATATTTTGGGCGAGATGTTGTCTTTGTATAAACGTCAGGAGCTCTGGGCGCGCTTTGCCATGGTGGCAGGTGTATTTGCGTGGCTGGCTATCGCCCTGTATAATTTCACCCAGGATTCGCTTACCACCCCGAATTTGTGGATCGTGCCGGGGATATTGGTGGGGATTGCCGTACATCAATCGAACAAGGAAGTTTCATGATCGTTCTCTCTGTTGGGATGCCGCGCGCCGGGTCGGGCTGGCACTATAACCTCATTCACGACCTGATGAAAACCACGGGCTGTGCCGATGCGCAGGACATCCGTAAAAAATATGGGCTGCAAAAAATTCTTACCGAGGTGAATTGCAATATCGGTGTGCTTTCCCTGCGCCGTTTGGCAATGGTGACACTGCCTGCATTGATGGGCAATACGTTTGTGATCAAAGCTCATGCGGGGCCTTCAAGCACTTCGCGTCTGTTGGCTTCATTGGGTCTGTTGCGCATCACTTACATTTACCGTGACCCACGGGACGCCATGCTTTCTGCTTTTGATTATGGTCAGCGCGCTCTTGCCAAGGGACGCCCCAATGCCTTCTCGCATCTTTCTGATTTCGAGAAAAGTGTCGATTTTATGATGGAATACGTCCGCATTTGGGAGAAGTGGATGGAAGAGAAGAACGTGCTTATTGCCCGCTACGAAGACTTGCTGACGAATTATGAGGTTGAGTCTGCCAAACTGGTGGAGTATCTCAAGTTGGACGCAAACAAGCCTGAAGTCCGGGCAGTAGTGGATCAATACCGCCCCGGCGCCAACGACGGCCAACAGGGCTTGCATTTTTACAAGGGTAAGATCGGTCGTTTCCGTGAGGCCTATTCTGATGAGCAAAAGCTCGTGTTGACCAAAAGATTAAGCAATTATTTAACACGCATGGGTTATGAGGCATAATAGGTGTAATCTGACTGTAATCCCGTAGAAGTTGATGACTGTCCCGTTTTTCGTTATGATAGGCAGACAATGATGAAGCGCTTCGAAACTCCCTACATGGCAGACTGGTTTGCCATCTCATTGAGATGGATTATGCTTGTAGGGCTGGTTGTCTCTCTTGGCCTTGGCCAAAAACTTGATATCGGTTCCACCTGGCCGTTGGGGTTGATGATCGTGTGGAATTTGGTGATGACCGCATTTGCAGGGTTGAATATTCGCACATCATTTCATCGCCGTTTGAACATTTCCATGGATCTGCTGTTAACGGGCGCTTTTTTTATGGTGCAGGGTGGGTTGCGCGGCCCGGCTTTTTGGGTGGGACTTTTACCGATCCTGACGGGTTCCATTTATTTTGAAATTTGGGGGGCTTTGATCACGGCTATTATTTTTTCAGCCTTAATGATCTATGCGGGCTCTCTTGTGGAAGGTGACCTTCCATTATCCCTGGTAGTGGCCGGATTGTTGATCGGGTTGGGTGTGGTTTTCGGTTTTCTGGGACGCAGTTTAATGTCTCATATGCGTAAAAACCGAACCTTATGGGTGGATGCCGAGGAAAAGAAACGCGCTGTTCAGAATGAACGGATGCGCGCCATCTATGAGTTGACCTCCACTCTCTCCACCACACTGAGCTATAAACGCGTGCTCGATTCTGCGCTTGATATGAGTGCCGCTGCTCTAAACCCGGACCCTGACCCGGAATCCACGGTGAGCGACCCCCTGGTGGGGGTGGTGATGTTGTTCAACGGCGGCAAACTTCGGATCGGGTCTGCGCGCCGTTTTACCAATGCCGATATGCGGGTAACCTTCGATGGCGCGGAGGGCATCCTAAAACGTGCCTTGGATGAAGGCGAGCCGATCCAATTTACAGACATTGGATATGACCATGAGTTGGGGCGTGTGGTTGCCTTGCGGAACTGTACCAGCGGATATTGTTTTCCCCTGCGCAGCGGCTTCAATGTGTATGGGGTCATGCTCTTTGCCCATCCCGAATCGAATTATTTCACAGCGGAACGTACGAACCTGCTGGATATCATTGGCAGGCAGGCGGTGGTTGCCATTCAAAATGCGCGCCTCTACCAGGATCTGGTGGAGGAAAAGGAACGCATGGCGGAAGTGTACGAAGAAGCGCGCAAGAAACTTGCACGCGACCTGCACGATGGCCCAACCCAGTCTGTGGCAGCCATGGCCATGCGTTTGAATATTGCCCGGCGCATGATGGCCAAGGATACAAACATGGCTACCGATGAACTGGTCAAGTTGGAAGAGCTGGCGCATCGTACCACCAAGGAGATCCGTCATATGCTCTTCACCCTGCGCCCGCTCATCCTTGAGTCGCAGGGCTTGAACGCTGCCATTCAAGCCATGGCCGATAAGATGATGGAGACCTTCTCTCAAAAGGTCGCCGTTGAGATCGACGAACGCTCTACTCAGCAATTGGAAATGGGTAAACAGGGTGTCATCTTCTACATCATTGATGAAGCCGTGAATAATGCTCGTAAACATGCTCAGGCATCGGTCATTACCGTGCGTTTGAGGCAGGTCGAAACGGGTATGGTCTTGTTGGAAATTGCCGACAATGGTGTTGGGTTCGATGTGCAGGCCGTGGCGCAGAATTATGACAAACGTTCCAGCAGCAGTCTGGGTATGGTCAACCTGCGCGAACGGGCTGAATTGGTGAATGGCCTGCTAAACATCGAGTCAGCAGCGGGCAAGGGTACGAACGTGCAGGTCTACATCCCGCTTACCGAAGAAGCGGCAGATCGCTTACATCACGCGCGCAGAGCAAAGGCCTGATTTTATTATGCCCATTGTGAATGGCATTCATTATTCACTTCATCGTTCCGATGCAAACAACCGCCCGCCCTTGATCCTTATTCATGGAGCGGGCGGCAGTCTTTTATCCTGGCATCCCTATCAGCGGCATTTGCAGGGCGAGACGGTGTATACACTCGACCTGCCTGGTCACAGCGGCTCGAAGACGGAGGGGCGTGATTCCATCAACGCCTACGCCGAGGATGTGATTCGCTTGATGGATGTGAATGAGATACCTTTTGCGGTCATCGCCGGGCATTCAATGGGCAGCGCCATCGTACTCACATTGGCGTTGGAGCATCCGCAACGCGTGGCAGGGCTCATCCTGGTGGGCGGCGGAGCAAAGCTGCGTGTCGGCCCAAGCATTTACGAGGCCGCCTCAGACCCAGCTACGTTTGAGACTGCGGTGGAAATGATCAACACCTATAGCTTTCATCCGGATGCGCCAAAGGAATGGCTGGAGCGCTCCAAACAAAACATGCTGCAAATTCAACCTTCAGTGTTATTGGGGGATCTATTAGCCTGCAATCATTTTGATGTGGTCGATCAACTTCCCCGCATTCATCAACCTGCACTCATCCTGTGTGGTTCGCTGGATGTGATGACCTCTCCAAAGTTTTCACGCCTGCTCCATGAACAACTGCCCCATTCAGACTTGCATATCATCAAAGATGCAGGCCACATGCTGATGCTTGAACAGCCGGAGCTGGTCTCCAACCTGATGAAACAATTTATGGACAAACTCCCGCCTCCTACCAGGCCGACGCCTGATCCCAGCCATTGAGCTTTTCCCACTTTGGATTATTCTCCGTCGAGAGCCAGCCCTCGACGGAGACATTTTTTAAAACAGTTTCTGTAAGATCGGGATCGCCGCCATAACGGCCAACGCACGGTGACTCCGGCGATTTTTTTCTTCCATGCTTAGTTCTGCCATGGTTTGTCCCAACTCTGGGATGTAAAAGATGGGGTCATAACCAAAGCCGCCCGTGCCGCGTTCCTCCGGGATGATCTCGCCGAAGCAGTTGCCTTCCGCGAATTCCATTTCACCGGTTGGCTTTGCAATTGCAATTGTCGCATGAAAATGCGCTGTCCACGGATGCGGCTTGTCTGTAAGATTTTGCAGCAGAAAATCACGCCGGTCATTGTCCTTTGCTCCCGGCTTGGGCGAGTACCGCGCGGAATACAATCCCGGCGCGCCATCGAGAGCATCCACTTCGAGACCTGAATCATCGGCGAGGGAGATCAATCCACTGGCCTGGGCGAAGGCAATGGCTTTCTTCCCGGCGTTCTCTGCATAGGTCGAACCATCTTCAACGACGTCCAGTTGCAGGCCGATCTGTGCCGGTGTTACAAATTCAATGCCTGCATCTTTCAGTAGTTCTTTCAACTCTTCGATCTTGCCCTGATTGTTGGTGGCGATGAGAAGTTTGTTCATTTTGTTACGTCATTGCTTCGGGCGGTGTTTTTCCGCCCGAAGCAATCTCCTTGTTGATTCTCTGAATTCCCCATTTCGCATGTTCTTGAACCAGAGGCTCCTCATCCTGTGCAGCCTGTTCAAGCATGGGGAGATCGGTTTTATTTCCAGTATTTCCAATTGCAGTAGCAAGATT
>DAOQPR010000248.1:0-4930 GCA_035333265.1 Anaerolineales bacterium | reverse complement strand
GCTGCTCAAAGGCAAAGCCCAGCAGTACCTCATCCCCGGCATTTGGAACATGGCGATTGACTTCAACCTGAGCGCGCCCTTCGATGGTGACCCGACGGCTGCAACTCCGCACCCGATCCTCGGCGATATCCGCGTGCGTCAGGCGATTGCACATGCCATTAATTACGAATCGCTTCAGCAAGATGTATTGCAAGGCAGCGTCGGCGATTCAACCAATCCCTTTGCCTATGGCTGGTACAAGTGTGAACTGCCCCGCAAATATGGCTTTGATGTAGAAGCCGCCAATAAACTTTTGGATGAAGCCGGTTGGGTCATGGGCGATGACGGCGTCCGCGTGGCGCAGGGTGCCATGTATGCCGAAGATGGAACGCGCCTCTCTCTGGAACTTCAGGGGTATACCGCTTTCGATCCTTTGCAGCTCACTGAAGAATTCATCGTCGAAAACCTGAAAGCGGTGGGCATTGAAGCGCGGATTCAGAATTACGACTTCTCGATCATCTTCGGCACCTATGAAGACAACTCTCCGCGTGCCGTAGGTGACTTTGACATGCTCATCTTTGACCGCGGCTTCACCACCGAACCGCAGGGCTACAACTTTGATGCCTATCATTCGTCGCGCATCACCACGGCAGAGAATCCCACCGGCGGAAACTACTTCCGCTGGGAAAACCCGGCAGTGGATGCCGCTCTCGAAACGGCTGGCTCCAGCTTCGACCTTGAAACCCGCAAAGCCGCCTACTGCGAAGTCGGTCAGGCTGTGATCGATGAACTGCCGCAGGTCTATCTCTATCTCTTCCAGGATAATTACGGCATTGCCGATAATTTGGAGGGATACACACTCAACACCTGGGGCAGCATGTCTTGGGGAATTCAAAACTGGCAGTTTAAGTAAGTAAAACGAATAAAAACGCCCTGCAGAGAAAAAAATCTACAGGGCGTTTTTTTATATTACAAATCAGTCAAACCGTAGTGCCAGTTCCACCATGTCTACAAATTCCTCCATGGCATCGTCGCGGTAGAGATAATCTTCCAGGCGGCGGGCTTCATCATAAACATCTTCAAGAGAACTACCCTCCGCCCAATAACTGCCTTTCAGAATTTCGGCATATTCAGCAACCACAACCGCCCGTTGAAAGTACGGATTCGCTTCGTGAAAGTCATAAGCCAGTTCATCGGCATGAATATCCTGCGACATCTCCATGACTTGATGTGTATCTGGGTCTTCCCAACGCATAAAGACGGTAGCAATCCTGCCATGCGCATCAGGGTACAGTTTGATCTCATACAACGCCGTCACAGAATGACCTGCGCCGATCTCACCGGCATCCACTTCATTGTCCCTGAAATCTTCATCGGCTACGGCACGATTTTCATAGCCCACCAATCTATAATTCTTCACCATTTCCGGGTTGAACTCCACCTGCACCTTGGCATCCATTGCAATGGTTTGCAGGGTGCCGGTGATCTCATCGATGAACAACTTGCGCGCTTCATCGCTGTCATCGACATAGGCATAGAAGCCGTCTCCATTATCTGCAAGTTGTTCCATCAAAGTATCGTTGTAATTATCCATGCCGAAACCGATGGTCGTCAGCGTGATGCCTTCTTCGACATAATGGCTGATTTCTTCGAGAATGGCTTCGGGTCCGGTCACGCCGACATTTGCCACGCCATCCGAACAGAGGATTACCCGATTAATTCCACCCGGCATATAGGCTTCCATCGCCATACCATAACCGAGACGAATCCCAGCTTCGGCATTGGTGGCGCCTTCAGGGCTAAGGCTGTAAATGGCGTTGAGAATTCTCCCAGAATCAGAACCCCGTGTCGGCTCAAGAACGACGCGGGCGTCCGATCCGTAGACGACGATGCTCACCGTGTCGTTTCGGTGCAATTGCTCCACCAGCATTTCGAGCGAGTGTTTAACCAGGCCCAGGCGATTGTCCATATCCATCGAGCCGGAGACATCGATAACGAAAGTCAGAGCCGCATCTTTGCGTTCGTCTTCGGGAACCTCGTAGCCTTGAATCCCAACACGGATCATGTCATAACGTTCGGTCTGGGTGAATGGAGATGGGCCGCCGTCAATATAGATCCCAAAGGCTTGATGCGCAGGTGGACTATCATAGCCCTGGTCGAAGTAATTGACATATTCCTCCACCCGCACTGACTCTTCGGGCGGCAAGTTACCATCATTCAAATAATTGCGCATGACGGTATACGAACCTGTATCCACATCCAGGGCAAATGTGGAAAGGTTGTCATCTTCGGTGTCTATGGACGGGTTGACGCCATAGTCTTCGAAGAACATATCATAGGGCTCGTTATCAGACGGAGATTGAGATTGTCCGCCGCTTTGCGCAGGAGAGGCCTGAGAATCATCAAAAGAAGGCGCCTCAGTGGCCGCCGGGGCAACGTCATAATATTCAGCAGGGGACTCTGTTGCGGCTGCCCCACCCCCACAGGCAGAGACGAATAGCAGCAAAAACACGGCACAATAGCCAAAGGCTTTGCGTAAGGTATACATTTTTCTTCTCCTAAAGAAAGTTAGATTTTGTAATGAGGCGTAATAAGAAGTTCAGCAGGCGGCGTCCCGCTGTTCTTCAGGTTGATCTATGTCATGTCATAATGCCTCCTTTAGTGGGAAGTCCTGCTTCCCGGTGATCTGCTTTGAATAGGACGTTTCGTTTACGGGGAATGTTCCCCCATCAAACGATGAAATCATTGTGACACAGTTAGAAACAAAAATCAACTTGTAAATTTGATAAGTCAGGGCTTTCTTAAAGTCGAAACTGAGTCCGCTACTCCACGCAAATTTGCGCGAATAAAAACCAGATTCGCGAGGATTGGCGCAGAGTAGCGGATAAAATAATCGTTTATCATGACTTTAAGAAAACCCAGTTTGATAAGCCCACCGCCAATAAAATCCTCCAAAACACCTCACAGAGAAAGCAGCGGGAAAACCTTAATCCCATTGAATTGATTGCTAAATCTGTCACAAGCACGTGGTAAAATCGCCAATTGCCAACACAAGTAGTTGACACAATAATTCCATAAAACAATTTCAGGCCGTGTTGATCACAGCCTGGGTAAGTTTTGTAATAAAAAATGCCTGTCCACCACCTCAAGGCGGAACAAGCGAAGATTTTCGGAGCGGCAAAGATGATAAAACTAAGTTACAGCACGTTTGGGTTGACCAATCTGGATTTCATCCATTCAATTGAAGTGGTCGATAAAGCAGGGTATCCGGGGGTCGAACTTTCCTTTCACCGAGATCAATTCAATCCCTTCGATATTACAGATGAATACCTCGCGACGATCAAAAAACGTTTCGCCTCCCTTAAAGTAAAACCCGCCTGTGTTTCGACAGCCTCTCATTTTTTCACCCCCCAACGTCCTCATGAACCTTCGTTAATGAGCCCAGACCTGGCAGGACGAAAACGCCGTATCGATCTGGTGAAGCGCGGTATTCATGTAGCCCGCAAACTGGGCGTAAATTTGGTCACGTTTGGCAGCGGGTTTATCCGCGATGAACATGTCAGTAATCCATCTGTCAACCCGCGTGAATTGCTGGTGGATAGCGTCCATCAATGCCTAAAGGAACTCCATACCGATGAAGACATCACCTTGCTGATCGAGCCGGAGCCGGGCATGTATATCGAAACTCTTGAACAGGGCATCAGCCTGGTCAATGAAGTGAACTCGTCCCGCTTCCAACTCCACCTTGACCTGAATCACAACTATTGTTCAGAGGAAAACTACCTGGACGCTCTCGGAAAAGCCGCGCCGCATGCCAAATTCCTGCATGTCTCAGATTCACAGGAAGGCTATAATCTAAAATTGGTCAAATGGTCAGATGACCTCAAAATGAACTTGAACTTTGCCAAATATCTGATCTATTTCCCCGAGTTTGCGGATTATCTGCTGGTCGACCCCGATCATCCGATCTATTTCTACGATGAAATGCCCGATGGAAAGCAAAAGAAACGCATCGAGACCATCCTCGGATCGGTAAATATTTCCCCATTGCCCGCCTTTGTGGACTACAACAGCCTATATGCTGGCCAGTCGTCCTTCGAAAGTGAGATATTCGTTTATCTTATTTCTGTACCTGGCCTTAGTTACGATGTTTTGGAACGAGCCCGTCCGATCATCATTTATTTGCGCAGTACAAAAGATGCGAACGGAAAATTATTAATGGACAAAATGGTTGCCAACACTCTGACAGGCATTGTCCATTTTCATGAAATTCCCGGCGAAGGGACCATGGATTTTGCCGCCAGCTTCAAAGCGCTGACCGACAATGGGTTTTCGGGATACGCTTCAGTAGAGTTGTATCATCATGTCGCCTCATGGGAAAAGGCACTGGCAGACAGCTACAGGCATCTTTCACAATTTGTATAATAAGATGAATGCCTCTGGAAAGGCTTTCAGAGTGAGCACTGAATGTAGGAGAGAGTTATGATAGATGTAAAACAACTTGGTTGGGAATCTGAAACGGTTGGGGAATTGGATCATCGTCGCTTAAAAGCACCGCATATCAAATTGCGCGGCGCCACGCCGGGGCCAACCGGAGATGTGGTCTATGCTGTTGATCTGCGCATCAACCAGCCCAACTCGACATTTTTATCCTCCACTGAAATGCACTCCTTTGAGCATTTTCTGCTTTGGGGGTTTCAAAAATATATGCCGCAAAATTTCATATCCATCGGGCTGATGGGATGTCAGACCGGCTTTTACCTGATCCTTTTCAACGAAGGCCGCGCCGATGCGATCTTCGATACCTACGAAAAGATATTGAATGATGTTCTGGCTGCCAGTGAAGTACCGTATTCCAACATCATTCAATGCGGGAATTATAAGAATCACAGTTTGGAGCTTGCCCAGGCGCTTGCCAAAAGAGTACTGGATGCGAAATCGAACTGGCGGC
>DAOQPR010000247.1:1924-4947 GCA_035333265.1 Anaerolineales bacterium | reverse complement strand
CCGCCAGAGAGGGCGACGGCTGGGTCGTTGAGGCGGTCTTTGACTTCATCCCAAATCGCAGCGAGTTTGAGGCTGCGTTCAACGGCTTCATCCAGTTTGACACGGCGCTTTTCACCGGCAAGTTCCAACCCGTAGGTGATATTCTCACGGATGCTCATGGGCAGAGGCACAGGTCGCGCAAAGACCATGCCCACTTTGCGGCGCAAGGCGATCACGTCGGTCTTGGGGTCGAGGATGTTTTCTCCATCGATCAGGATGCGACCGGAACTGGTGCGGATGTCGGTCAGATCGTTGAGACGATTAAGACAGCGCAGCAATGTAGATTTCCCGCCTCCTGCCGGACCGAAGAGGACGGTCACAGCATTCTGACGGATTCCCATGCTGATGCCGCGCAGTGATTCCGCGCCGTCGGCGTATTGGAGGGAGAGGTTTTCAATGGTTATTTTGTCGGTCATGTTTTTTACGGATTACGCATTACGGATCACGTATTGCGTAATCCGTAATGCGTAAATAATTACCACTGTCGCTTGGCTCTTGCCCGCGAGCGGATGATGGTCGCGATCACATTCATGGTTAGCACAAAAACCAAAAGCACCAATGCTGTGCCATATTGAATTTGGATTGGCATTTCGGGCACTTGGGTGGAGATGACGAAGAGATGATATGGCAGCGCCATGGTTGCATCAAAAGGAGAGCCGGGCAGGCGGGGGAGGAAGAATGCTGCACCCGTAAAGAGGATGGGAGCGGTCTCACCTGCGGCACGTTCCAGGCCGAGAATGACTCCGGTGAGGATGCCGGGCAAAGCTTCCTTGAGGACGATCCGCTGGATGGTCTGCCAACGTGTGGCGCCGAGGGAGATGCTCACTGTGCGGAACTGTTGTGGCACGGAGCGCAACGCTTCTTCAGCGGTACTGATGATGACGGGCAGGGTCATGATCGAGAGCGTCAACGAGGCGGCGAGGATGGATGTCCCAAATTGCAGGAACAGGACGAACAATCCCAACCCAAACAAGCCATATACCACCGAAGGGATGCCTGCCAGATTGATGATCGCCAGCCGAATGAGACGGGTGAGTGTGGTATCTTTGGCGTATTCAGAAAGATAAATAGCGGCGGCAATGCCCAGGGGGACGGAGAAGACAGCTGTTCCAATGGTTAGATATAGTGTGCCAATAATGGCAGGCAGAATGCCGCCGGAACGCATTCCGTCGTAGGGGAAGGCGGATAAAAATTCCCAGGAGATGGCGGAGCTGCCTTGAAAGGAAATAAAAATAACCGTGCCCACAATGGGCAGAACGGTTGCGAATGCCATCAGAGTGATGAGGATGTATCCGAGGCGTTGAACGGAATGACGATTGCGGGCGAGGAATTTGCTCATGACAAGATCCTTTCCGCCCGCTTCTTGGTTCGGAAGACCACCGATGAAGCGATTACATTTACAGTAAGGGAGATGAGGAAGAGAATAATACCGATCAGGAACAGCGTATGATAATGAACACTTCCATTTGCCACTTCGCCCATTTCGGCGGCGATGGTGGCGGTCATGGTGCGGACAGGGGAGAATAAACTGCCCAGGCTGGTTGCCAGTACGGGGGCGTTGCCAGTAACCATCATCACGGTCATGGTTTCGCCGATGGCGCGGCCCACTCCCAGCATGATGGCGGTCAACACGCCCGATCTTGCGGCGGGCAATGTTACACGCCATATAGTCTGCCATTTGGTGGCGCCCAATGCCCAGGCACCTTCGCGGTAGGCACGTGGCACGGCGTCAAGGGCATCTTCTGCCACGGAGACTACCGTTGGCACGGCGATCCCACCCAAAAGCAGCGATCCGGTAAACGCGGTCAGACCCGTTGGCAGGTCCAGAATGACGCGCAAATTGGGAGAGACGACCAGAATACCGAGAAATCCCAGCACCACCGAAGGAAGTCCGCCGAGCAGTTCCACCAATGGCTTGAGAAGTTCGCGCATCCAGCGCGGGGCGATTTCAGAAATATACACAGCTGTGCCAATACCGAAGGGCACTGCAATGAGACCCGCGCCAATGGTGACAATGACCGAACCAGAGATGAGCGGCAAAATGCCGAACATGTCTTCGATGGGATACCAGCGCAGGTTGAAGAGATTGCTTGCCTCCACTTCACCCAGCGCAGGCAGACCTTCGCGCATCAGGAAAAAGAAGATAAGCAGCACGAACACAATGGCGGAATATCCGCTGGCTTTAATGGCTCGGGTGATGATAAATTCACGCCAGTTGAGAGATTTTTCCATAATTACCTTATAAAACCTGACAGGTTTATTGATTTACTTCGCAGGCACAAAGCCCAACTCTGCCACGATCTCCTGGGCTTCTGCAGAAAGGATCCAGTCCAGATACTCTTTTACAACACCGGTTGGCTCTCCGTTGGTATACATATAAAGGTCGCGTGCGATGGGATAACTTTTATCGTTCACGGTTTCAATGGCTGGCAGCACATACGCACCGCCCGCCTCTTTCGCAATCGCGATCATGACCAGATCATCCGGCACATACCCAAGGCCGTCATACCCGATCGCATTTGGGTTCTGACGAACTTCTGCAATAATGCCTTCGGAGGAGGGCAATAAAAGCGTGTCTGTGGAGAACAGGGTCTTGTTTTCTTTATCGCCCAGCCGCAGGACTGTTTCAAGAAAATACACATGCGTGCCTGAGTTCGTTTCGCGCGAAAGCTTCACGATCGGACGATCCTCGCCGCCTACTTCACTCCAATTGGTGATTACCCCACTATAAATATCGGATATCTGTTGCAGGGTCAATTCCCGCACAGGGTTCTCAGGGTTGACGATCACGGCGATGGCATCGCGCGCGATAACGTGCTCAACTGGAGAGACGCCTTTGGCCTGCGCCTCGGCAACCTCTTCATCCTTGATCTGGCGTGAAGCATTGGCAATATCCACCGTGTTGTTGATCAACGCCGCGATGCCCGTACCCGAACCGCCACCCGTCACAGAGATGCGTATATCAGGATATTCCGCCTGATATT
>DAOQPR010000247.1:0-1824 GCA_035333265.1 Anaerolineales bacterium | reverse complement strand
ATGGACTTTTACTACAACACAGCAAAAAAGACTCTCTCAAATATCAACCTTGAAATCCAAACGCAAAAAGTGACCGCCTTGATCGGCCCGTCAGGTTGCGGCAAGTCCACATTTTTGCGCTGTCTCAACCGCATGAACGATACCATCCCCGGCACCAAAGTAGACGGGAAGATTTTGCTCAAAGGCAAAGACATTTACGCACCCGATATGGACGTGGTCAATCTTCGTCAGCGGGTGGGCATGGTCTTTCAGAAACCCAACCCATTCCCACAATCCATTTTCGATAATGTGGCTTTCGGCCCGCGGGTGATGGGCCTGGATGTGAACCTGCACGAAGTGGTCGAAACATCCCTCCGTGCCGCCGCGCTCTGGGATGAGGTAAAGGATGATCTTAAGTCTGATGCGATGGGTTTATCTCTGGGGCAGCAGCAGCGGTTGTGCATTGCGCGCGTCATAGCCGTACAGCCCGAAGTCATCTTAATGGATGAATCCACATCGGCGCTGGATCCGATCGCCACCCTGCGCGTGGAGGAATTGATCTCAGACCTGAAAAAGGATTACACCATTGTGATCGTAACTCACAACATGCAGCAGGCCGCGCGTGTTTCAGATTACACTGGCTTCTTCTGGCTTGGCGAACTGGTCGAGTTCGCGCCGACAAATGAAATGTTTACCGTACCCAAACAGGAATTAACTGAGGCGTATATTACAGGAAGAATGGGGTAGCCAGTTTGCTCGGTTGGGGGCTTAGCCCCCAACCGAGCTATTAAACAAAAAGCGAGTGGATGAGATTTCTCATCCGCTCGCTTTTTGTTACTCGTTACTTTTTCTTACTTCTTCCAAAACTCATCGTCACTGGATTTGATCTCACCAAATGAGCCGGTGGCAATGAAGATCGTGCGTTCACAGATATTGGTAACACGATCAGCAAACCGTTCGAGGTTGTGCGCCACCCACAACAGCCAGTTGGCGCGTTCGATGTTCTTTGGGTCTTCAATGACAAAGATCATCAACTCGCGGTAGATCTGATTATAGAGCGCATCCACTTCATCGTCTTCCATCGGCAGGGCTTGCGCGGTCGCCACATCTTCGTGGACGAAGGCGGTCAGGGCACGGTGAAGCATATCGGCGCCTTTTTGAGCCATGCGTGGAACGTCGATCAATGGCTTGAGTAATTTCTCTTCGCCCATGCGCACATTGATGTTGGCAATGCCCTTGGCATAGTCGCCCATGCGCTCCAGTTCAGAAATGATCTCCATGGTAGAAGCCAGCAGGCGCAGGTCGTGTGCCATGGGCTGCTGGGTGGCGATCAGGATCATTAACTGGTTTTCGATGGCGAAGCGTTTTTTGTTGATCTCTTTATCTTCAGCGATGATGCGCTCTGCGGCTTTGATATCGCGCTTCTTCAACGCTTCCACCGAGCCGATAATGGCATGTTCCACCATCGAGCCAAGCAGAATGACTTCATCTTTGACTTGTTGAATTTCACTCTCGAACGTTTTTCGGATCATAAGTCCTCTTGGTTGGGGTTGCTTGTTATTTTACTACTGTTGGGTTGGCGGGATGGGTAAAGATGACTACTGACGATAGAACGCGGTCTGCGGTCATCTATTAAGGCTACCCGAATCTGCCTGTCACGTAATCTTCTGTCCGTTTATCGGACGGGCGGGTGAAGATTTTCTTTGTGTCATCGAATTCGATCACACCGCCAGCACGGGCATCGTCGATCATCATCATGGCGGTGAAGTCAGAGGCGCGTGCCGCCTGCTGCATGTTGTGGGTGACGATGATGATGGTGTAGTTCTTCTTCAACTCTTGCATCAA
>DAOQPR010000246.1:0-4965 GCA_035333265.1 Anaerolineales bacterium | reverse complement strand
GCCCAAGTAATATACCCGTCCAATATCTTCCCGAAATGCAACCAACATGGAATAATCCACCAATACTCCCCTTGCAGGATCAAAAACGGATACTAATATCTTATTATCCTTCTCCTGATTATCGGAAAAAGTAGCAAACCCATGGTATACCAATTCCTGTTGTGCCTTGATATCAAACTTCCATGTTTTTGTGTATTGTTCCTCTATGATTGTTTGTTCAGGAAATTCAACGTCCTTTATAAAGAAATTGGGAGAAGTATATATGGTCAATAACAACCCAGTTTCATCCTTATCACTGGTAATCGTGATCGTGATCGGCATAACACCGCCCATCTTCACAGTTTCTTCATCTCCGCGTATAGTCAGGCACATTCCACTCCCATTTTTCTCATCTTTGAAACAACCATACCCTCCTCCTGGCGCTTTGCTCACGTCTCCATTATTCGTGTTACAAGCGGCAAATAAAATAACCGTACATATTAATAGGTACATTGATTTGCGTTTCATCACTTTTCTCCTTTCTACGGCAAATTTAACGTTCGAACCAACATGATCGCCATTTGAGAGGGTGTAGTATACAATTTCTAAAGGTTTGGCTTCCTGAAATTCTACTTCAGGAAGCATTTCCGAAAGTAGAACTTTCGGATTCCCATTTGCGATATAGATTGAGGTGTAATGAACAAACAGGAAATCGAACAGGAATTAGAGGAAACCTACCAACGCTTCATATTATTGGTGAAATCCATCCCAGAGGCGGATTATGGCCTGCCCACAAACAACCCAGCCTGGACGGTGGGCGATATTTTGTATCACATTACCCTCGGTCCGCGGGCGTTGGCGTTGGAGGCGTGGATGATCGTCCATGCGCGGGTTTGGTTCCAATTTGGGATGCGGCATTTCCCATCCGGCCTGTTCAACCGGGTTAATGCCTGGTTTGGACGGCAGAATCGAGTCAACCGTCAGGGTTTGCTCAGGGCTTACGGGAAGGCGCACACAGTCATCCGGTCGAGTTTGAGGCGGATGCGGGAGGAGGATTTGGTCAAGTGGGTGGTGTATCCCGATGATTTTGTGTCTGATCTGAAGGGTGAGGTCAGCGTCGAGCGTCTTTTTCGCTATGTGACCGGGCATTTTGAGGAACATGAGCGGGCATTGCGTAGAACAAATCTGTAGACTTCGTTCTACGGCGGGTGAATTCTGGTATAATTTTCGCCCGTGACTGGTCCTACCGACGGTTTAAAGCTTTCGGCATGGAGACCTGCAATATTATTAGAAAGGAGACGCATACGTCATGCCCCTCGCAAAGGAAGTTAAGACGAAGGCGATCGAAGATTTTCATCGCCATGAGAAGGATACCGGTTCGCCGGAAGTTCAGATCGCCATTCTCACCAACCGCATTACGCAGCTCACCGAGCACTTGCGCAGCAACAAGCAGGATCAATCCTGCCGCCGTGGTTTGCTCAAGCTCGTGGGCCAGCGCCGCCGATTGCTCACGTATCTGCGCCAAAGTAATTATCAGGCGTATATGAGTGTGACCGATCGTTTGAACCTGCGCCGTAAGTAGTACGTTTTCAGACCTGACAGGTCTTCGGAGACCTGTCAGGTCTTGATTTTTGTTAACCCGCCGTCAGGAATTGAATAGCGCGAACAACTCGGTTGTTCCCACTCTTCAGTCCCTGACCCCCGCAGGCGGAAAGTATATACGTCAAACTTAAGTTTGACGTACCCAAGGAGACAATTAAATATGAAACCCGAAGGTAAACGTTATTCAGCCGTCGTTGGCAACAAGACGGTCACCATCGAGACGGGCCGACTCGCCGGACAGGCAGGCGGCGCTCTTACGCTTGGCATCGATGAAGCGATTGTGTTCGCCGCCGCCACCATGGGTGGTGTACGTGACGGCATTGACTTCTTCCCTTTGAGCGTGGAATACGAAGAGAGGCTGTATGCAGGAGGAAAGATCCCCGGCTCCTTCTTCCGCCGCGAAGGGCGCGCCTCTACCGAGTCGATCCTCACTGCGAGGCTCACCGACCGACCTTTACGCCCGCTCTTTCAGGATGGCATGCGCAATGAAGTGCAGGTCATCATGTATTCGTTCTCGTCCGACGGTGTGAACCCGCTGGATATTCTCGCCATCAACGCCGCCTCTACCGCGATCATGATCTCAGATATTCCCTGGGGCGGGCCGGTTGGCGCCGTCCGCGTGGGACGGGTGAACAACGAGTTCGTCATCAACCCGACCTTCGCCGAAATGGACGCATCCGACCTCGACCTGCGCATTGCTGGTACGAAGGACGCCATCCTCATGGTGGAATGCGGCGCGAACGAGATCCCCGAAGATGTGATGGTACAGGCACTTGAACTGGGTCACGCCTCCATTCAGCCGATCATTGATCTGCAATTGCAAATTGCAGCCGAGATCGGCAAGCCCAAGCGCGAGGTCAAACTCTTCCTGCCGAGCGAAGAGATCAAGAAAAAAGTATTCGACCGTGTCAGCGGCCCGATGAACGAGTTGCTCGACAAGCCGCTTTCCAAAGTCGAGTTTTACACTGGCATGTCCACCATCAAGGAAGCTGCTGAAGCCGAATTTTGTAGCGTGCCTGAAGGTGGCAATGCCGCAGACTACATGCCCGTCAATGAATTCCGCGAGGGGTTTGAATTGGCGGAACAGGCCATTGTCCGCGAACGGATTTTGAGCATGGGCGCACGCCCCGATGGCCGCAAGCCGACCGAAATTCGCCCGATCTGGTGCGACGTGAACGTCTCACCCCGCGCACATGGAACCGGTCTGTTCACCCGTGGTGAGACTCAGATCCTTTCCTTTGCCACGCTCGGCACCCTGGGTGAAGCTCAGGAATTGGATAACCTCTCCCCCAACGATACCAAACGCTACATGCACCACTATAACTTCCCGCCCTTTTCCACGGGTGAGGTGAAGAACCTGCGCGGACAGAGCCGCCGCGAAGTTGGGCATGGCGCTTTGGCCGAACGCGCTTTGGAACCGGTCATCCCCACCGAAGAAACTTTCCCCTATGCCATCCGCGTAGTATCTGAAGCCTTGTCTTCCAATGGCTCGACCTCCATGGGTTCGGTCTGCGGTTCGACTTTGGCATTGATGGATGCAGGCGTGCCGATCAAGGCTCCTGTCTCCGGTGTGGCAATGGGTCTCATCACCGATGACAGCGGACGCTATCAAATTTTGACCGACATTCAGGGAACCGAAGACCACCTCGGCGATATGGATTTCAAAGTTGCCGGGACATCCGCAGGCATTACTGCTCTACAGATGGACATCAAAATCAGCGGCCTGAGCACCCAGATGATGAAGGAAGCGCTCGAACAAGCTCGTATCGCGCGCATGTCCATCATGGACAAGATGCTGGCTGTGCTGTCTGAATCCCGCAAGGAATTGAAACCGCATGCGCCGCGCATCATCACCGTGAAGATCCCGGTCGATAAGATCGGCGCGTTGATCGGACCGGGCGGCAAGAACATCCGCGCCTTGCAGGATGAAACCGGCGTGAAGATCGACATCGAAGAAGACGGCACCGTTTATATCGCTTCGACCGATGGCGTGGGCGCGAAGATCGCCCAGGAACGCATCGAATCGATGGGCGAATCGGCTGTACCGGGCAATATCTACACCGGCAAGGTTGTGCGTGTGGAAGCCTTCGGCGCCTTCGTGAATCTCCTGCCCGGCATGGATGGGCTCGTTCACATCTCCCAGCTCGACAGCGAGCGCGTGGAGAAAGTGGAAGACATCTGCGTGGTCGGCGATGAGTTGACCGTAATGGTCACCGATGTGGATGCGAACGGCAAGGTGCGTCTCTCGCGCCAGGCCGTGCTCGAAGGCTGGACACTCGAAGAAGCCCGCGAAAAGGATAAGGGCGGCGGTGGTCGCAATGGCGGTGGACGCGGCGGCGACCGAGGCGGACGGGGTGGCGATCGCGGAGGCCGTGGCGGAGATCGTCGCGGCGGCGACCGTGGTGGTCGCGATCGCCGATAAGCAAACATGAAGCTCAGACTTCCGAGGTCAAAACGGCTTCGGAAGTCTTTTTGTCGATTACAGTTCTACCGCTTGATCAAGGGCTTTGCCCATGTCAGGCATATAGTGAATTATGCAAAACGAAACATCTCTTGAATCAACCTCCCCCACTCAGGCCGCTCCACGCCGGACGTTCGCCGTCATCTCACACCCGGATGCTGGCAAGACCACATTGACGGAAAAACTTCTGCTGTATGGCAATGCGATTGAACTGGCGGGTAATGTGCGCGCCAGAAAGAATCAACGCGCCACGACATCAGACTGGATGGAAATGGAACGCGAACGCGGCATTTCCATCACTTCAACAGTTCTGCAATTCCCCTTTCAGGGGCACATTATTAACCTGCTCGACACACCCGGTCACCAGGACTTCTCTGAAGACACTTACCGCACACTCTCCGCTGTGGATAGCGCGGTGATGGTCATCGATGGTGCCAAAGGCATCGAACCGCAGACGCTCAAGCTTTTTGAAGTCTGCCGCAAGCGCGGGATTCCCATCTTCACCTTCATCAACAAAATGGACCGCCCCGCCCGCGACCCGCTCGACCTGTTGGACGAGATCAAGAAAGTGCTTGGCATGGAACCAGTGCCCATGAACTGGCCCATCGGCGATGGCCCGCAATTTCAAGGCGTGTATGACCGTGAGGCAAAAGGCGTCAATCTCTTTGAGCGCACCGAACGCAATGAGCGCATGGCTCCCGAGGTATTCATCCCCATGGAAAACCTGGCAGGCAGCGGCGTCCTTTCAGAAAAGCAATACGGCCACTTGATCGAAAGCATCCAACTGCTGGACGAGGTGGGAGTCGTTTTCGACCAAGATCAGGTCATTAAGGAGAAGCAGACCCCGGTGTTCTTTGGAAGCGCACTGACCAACTTCGGCGTGCGAATCTTCCTCGAAGCCTTCATCAAGTATGCACCTCCGC
>DAOQPR010000245.1:0-4973 GCA_035333265.1 Anaerolineales bacterium | reverse complement strand
TTCATCCCATCCCTTGCGCTCGCCCTCGGCGTGTGGAGCGGAACCAGCAAACCCTTCGAGATCGTCTATCTCACCTTCTGGTATCTCGGTCCGCTCAACAACGTCCCCAATCTCGATTTCATTGGCGCGCGAAGTGATGGTCACCCACAAATTTTTATTCCGCTCGCGCTGGCATTGATCGCATTTGCCTTCTTTGGCAGGGCACGTCAGTTACAGAATTAAGTTCGGAAAGCAAAGGGCCTCATCCACACTGTCAGTGTAGATGAGGCTCTTTTTGTTTAAGCAGGCTTAGGTCAAGTTTGAGGCGCTTTTTCTTCGGTGGGAATCGCGTCTGGCAATTCATCTTCCAAATTGCGAATGCGCGGGTTGAGATACACAACGGTGCTAACGATAATTCCAGTTAAGCCAGAAAGGATGAACATCAGGCCGATGCCGCGCCCAACACCCGTCCCAAGAAGTTGACCGACGAAGGTATTTGCAAGGGCGCCGCCATCCATAAGTAAAGGCTCGAAGAATTTATCGGCGAGCGGACCGGCGGTGAGGAAGGCAATGGGCATCATGGATTGGGAAATGGCTGAGCGAACAGAGAAGACACGGCCCTGTACGTCACGCGCGACTTTTGTCTGAAAAACAACCTGGCTGTTGCCGCTGGCGAGTGGTACAAAGAACATCAGGATAAATATGCCCGCGCCAATCACAAAAGGGTTGGGCTGCAAACCTGCAACCGCAAAGCCAGTCACACCCAGAACAATGAAACCAATGGCCGCAGGGATGCGCCGTTTGGCCCCACCCCAGGCGCTCATAATAATGCTGCCAGCCAACATGCCCACACCCATTACGGTTTGAATGACGCCTAATACGTCGGCTGTGAAACGGCTCAATACCATTGGGATGAGCAGAACTGCAGACCAATTAAGCAGGAAGTTCACCATTGCATAATATAGCAGCAAACCGAAAAGACCTTTTCGCTCGCGCAGGTAGTTCCAGCCAAAGGCCATGTCCTGCCAGATATTGGAGTCTTTATGTTCCGGAGTGCGTTCCGGTTGTGGAATGCGTACGAAGATCAATGCCCCTACTGCGAAGAAGAAGGTGACAAAATCGATCATAATGATTCCGCTGAAACCAATGAATACAAACAATGCACCTGCCAGGATGGGTGTTAGCACTGAGGTCAGCGCCTGCCCCATCTGCGCCATGCCGTTGGCGCTGCCGAGCTTTTCCTTCGGTACGATCATCGCTATGGATGCGGTATAGGCAGGCTCTTGAAATGAGCTCAACACAGAGCCAAGTGCGGAAAGGATATAAATGTGCCAGAGTTGTAATTGGCCCGCACCCAATAAGAGGAAAATGGCGAATGTAAGCAGGGCGCTGAACGTATCCGCAAGGATCATGATGATGCGGCGGTTGAAACGGTCGGCAATGGAACCGGCAACCGGTAAAAGGAAAATACGCGGTAGTGAACCAAGCAAGACCGTGATGGCAAACGGTGTAGCCTGTTTGGTCTGATCGAAGATCCATACGCCAAGCGCAAATTGGGTTAGACCAGAGCCTAGCATGGAGATCAATTGTCCGCCCCAGATGATGAAGAAGGTCTTCATATCATGCGGCAGTTCCTGGTTGGATAGGGTTGCAGTTGTATCGGTCATTTCTTCCTTCCTATGTTTATAAAGCGGTTTGCCGGGTTAAGATGCTTTTTTCGGTATGCGTCGCTTGAATGAACTCGCTGACATGCGCAACCGTATCAATGGCAGCATGGACGAGGATGGGCGCCAATAGACTTTGTGTGCGCACAAAGAGCAGGCCGGTGAACCATCCTGCCGGGCTGAGAACGAGAATCGAATATAGGATTGCATTTAATAGGGTTGGCTGTTCGCCAAGCGGGCCGCCTTTATCCCCGTTGCGAAGATAAAGCCCTGGAGCATGAGCCAGCCCAAACAGGAGAGAGGCGGCGCAAATTCCCGCTAATGAACTTCCAAAGACATGGGTCAGCCGGGTTTGCAAAAAGGCGCGGAAGAAAAATTCCTCCACCAGGCCAACTTCAAGCATGTTCCATAAAAAGACCAGAGGGAACCATATCGTCAACTGTCTGACAGAAAATTCACCCGCACGGATCGGCTTTGCTCCACTCCCGGCGATATAGTTGAAACCGCCAAAACATAACGACAGAACGAGCGCAGCCAAGATCTGATGTGGTAATTTCTGGATCGAAAAGCCAAGGTCGTTCCAATTCACATCCCAGACCAACCGAAGTACTAAAAGAGGAATCACGACGAACAGAATCAACTTGTAGCAAAGCTTGACCAGTTTCCGTTTGAAGAAATCATCCTTCCATACCGATGGAACTGGGTCGACAAAAACCAGCATGAGGGAAACACCAACAAGATAGGCCAGGGTGAAAAGCAGCTCAGGAAGAGAAACGGCATGTGCAGACAGCTCAGTCAATCTGGGGGCTAGGAAATATACCAAACCGGTAAAACCAACTCCAATAATAAGGATCACCATGATCGATTCAGATAATGGAAATGATCTACGGTTTCGTATCGCAATCCCAAGAACAACAAGGTAGATCACGACATATCCGCTAATGATCACCCCGCTCATTTCGATTTCCTCTTTTTCGATTGTTTATCAAAGTAAAAACTTGGGTAGAACGCCACGGTCAAGGCATAGGGCTGGTCATCGGATTTTGAAGATGGCTCCACTTCATCAAACTCCTGAACCAGTTTCGCCAGCCGATCTTGAAATTCAGCCAGACGTTTTTCCGGAATGCGGTTGACCACACGATTGATGATCATGCGGCGCGGCTGTTCCTCTGAGCCTTCATTGAGTTGAAATTGGCGCGCCTGCAAGCTGCGCAACAGGTCTTCACGGGTGGCATCGATGGTGGTCGAAAGAATGATGTTGATGGGTTCGTTATCGCCATCCTTGGAAAACTTAAAAAGTGACGGATCCACGTCAATGAGCTCGGCCGCGGAACGGTAGGTCTTTTCGAGCATATTGGCAACCATACGCGTTTCGGCAACTTCGATCAGCCCAAGCTTCTCCAGGGCGCCAAAGTGATAATACAGTTTACTGGAGGCCAGGCCCAATTTTTCACCCACCTGTTTGACGGTCAATACCTGCCTTTCCAACAATTCCAGGATCTGTACCCGCAGGGGATCAGAAATAGCCCGCAGAGTCTCCAGGTCAGAAACGTGAAAGCGCTTTTTAGTTTGGTCTTTTTTCAACGTAATTTTCCTCTATCGTTAAAATTTTTTTTAACGGTATACAAGATTTTATCTTTATATTAAATTCTGTCAAGAGGGAATTTGACTGCCCCACCCCGAATTCTTTTTCGCCAATTGAGTGTTATATTTTCCAGCGGATGCAGCAGGTGCGGCATCCCACTTCACTTACACAGGAGAAACGCAATGAAAGCTTTGGGCATTGATATCGGTGGTTCAGGAATCAAGGGGGCACCCGTGAATATCAAAACAGGGGAATTGCTGTCGGAGCGGCTCCGCATCAAAACACCCAAAGGCGCAGAGCCTGAACCCGTTGCAGAGGTCGTGGCAGAGATTGCACGTTCTTTTAACTGGAGCGGCCCCATAGGGTTGGGCTTCCCTGCCCCGATCAAAAACGGGGTGGCTCTTATGGCGGCAAATGTCTCCCAAAAATGGGTTGGTACCAATGCCGATGAGCTGCTCACAAAAACCACGGGCTGTTCCTGCAAGGTTGGCAATGACGCCGATGTGGCAGGCATGGCAGAGATGAAATTTGGTGCAGGCAAAAGACAGCATGGCACCGTCATTATGGTCACACTTGGCACAGGCATTGGTACGGCCATTTTCTACAACGGTCACTTATTGCCCAATACCGAATTCGGTCACCTGCAAATAGACGGCAGGGATGCCGAGCATCGCGCATCCGATGCGGCACGTCAGGCCAGAGACATGTCCTGGAAAAAATATGCAAAGCGTTTGAATCAATATCTGGCAGAAATGGAAAAACTTTTCTGGCCCGATCTATTCATCATTGGCGGCGGCATCAGCAAATATCATGAGAAATATTTACCGTTGTTGGATTTGCAGGCAAAGATCGTCCCAGCACAATTTCAAAATGAGGCTGGCATTGTTGGCGCAGCCCTATACTCGCAAGGCATGGACGTATAAATGTAAAGCCGGAATCAAAAAGACCTGACATACATCAGGTCTTTTTTGTTTAAAGAATTCAAGCACAGTAATATGTGGTCGGTCGAAATAAATTTTACAAACCTTTCTCTGCTTTGGCAGGGCTAAGCCCCTGCCAGAGCCACAGGGATTTATAAAGATATACAACCGACTACTTAACTATGCCTTAACCACACTAAACTTTTCCTTCCCAAGACGGTAATTACCGCTGTGCTTGAGCACCTGGTCGACCACATCTTCAGGAATATCCACAAACGAGATTTTATCCTCGATACGAATTTTGCCGATAATATTGCCGGGGATGTTGGCATGGAAGGCGATCTGCCCCACGATGTCATTCGGACGGATGTTGTGCGCCCGGCCCTTGTTGACCTTGCAACGCACCATCCCCTCCTCATGGGCACGGCTCCCTCTTGACCTCATCCTGTCTCCACGCCCAGACTCTTCCTTCCGCCCAAAGCGTTCCTTCCTGCCACGATCCATGCGTTCATCCTTGATCTCTGCGATCTCGGCAATCGGCCGTTGTTTTTCATCACCACGTGAAATTTTGATGGCAGCCGCGGCAATGTTCATCACATCGTGACCCGCATCGATCAGTTCCTGCACCATTTCAAGTTCGCGTTTAAAACGTCCACGGCCCAGCCAAACTTTAAGTTTCTCCACCACTTGCGCTTCGCGGTGTTTGGCAATGTCCTCCGGAGTGGGTAATTCCATTTTGGCAACCGGCTGTTTGGTCAGCGCTTCCACCTCACGCATCCGGCGTTTTTCCCGGGGCGATAAAAGTGTGATGGCAACGCCGGTCTT
>DAOQPR010000244.1:3136-4992 GCA_035333265.1 Anaerolineales bacterium | reverse complement strand
ATGGCAATCGAACTGATGACACTGATGGCCGCGGCCTCATGACTTCCGCTGTTGACCGAAAAGAAAACGGTCACCCCAACCACGAGCAAGATCAACATGAGCAGGAAAACCGGCAGATTTACGATAAGGTCGATCAGGAACAACCGCCACGAGGTGCGCGACCAGCCAATACGAAACCCTTCGCGGAAAGTCATCTTCGTACCGCTGTTCTCATATTCATCCACCATGCGGATGACCGCTGTCTCCGAGACATAACGCGCGACAGCCAGGGCAATTCCCATAACGACCATGAGCACCACGAAGATGACTCCGATGCCGATGAGTGTGGGAATGTCTTTCTCGGAAAGTCCGACTTCCTCCAGCCCCATAACAAACAATTTTTCCATTTCCTGCCCGGCGTCCTCGAAGGCTTCGCGCATATCCTCCGGAAGTTCCTGCGGGCTGGTTTGCGAATCCGTTTCATACCGGGCGCCGTTATTCGAACCATTATTTCCATGTGTACCCGCGCCCGCAATCGCCAGGATCAAACCGAAGACCCACAAGACTCGATAGCTCCATAAGATGTGCCAGGCACGTTTTAAAATTTTGACGGGATCCATTTTTTCCTTCTTTCCAATTTCGATAGTTTCGCTTCCAACTTAACTGTGGGCTGCTTCAGCCTTCGAGGAGTTAGCCTCGCTCCCGACGCCTTTGCCGCGCCCACCAAATCACGATCCAACTGAGATATAACATCGCAATTGCCGCCTGCCAGACGAGCTGCGGCAGGGTATGTCTCGTAAACAATTCCGTACCCTCGGCCCAGGCGAGGCCATCCCCGCTCAAAAGGCCGAAATTACCAAGCACATCCGACCAGACCGCCTGACCCGAAAACCGCTGCACAAGTCCGGCTGGAGCGTTGCTCAAAAGACCAAAACGATCAGCCATTCGGACCACATCGCCAACTGCTTCGGATGTACCGATGAAGACCCACAACATCAAGAGACTGACCGGGATGAGCCACCAACCCACTTCCTGAACGTTTCGTTTCGGCGTGCGGGGCTGTTCGTGTGGCAGAAGCAGGTTCACCTGAGCCGCGAAGCGTTCTGAAGAGATGAACTCCGGTGTGGGAACTTCATGCAAAAGGTCGGAAACATCCTGCAAAGCCTCGAGTTCCGCCAGGCATTCCGGGCAATCCGCCAGGTGTGCTTCCACCTGATGAAGCCGATGGCCTTTTAATTCTCCATCCAGATAGGCGTTCAACCAATCCGTCACATGGTTAGACATGCTCAGCCTCCATCAACACGATTCTGTGTCCTTCCAATTTTTCCTTCAACAAACGACGGGCATAATTCAAACGTGACATCACCGTTCCCAGGGGAATGTCCAACGCATCTGCGATCTCATGATAGGACAAGCCTTCATACTCCTTTAGCACCAACACCGCCCGGCTTGCATCCGGCAGGGACTGAACGGCTCTTTGCACCAGAGCGGTTCTTTCCGACTGTTCATACGTTCCCTCCGGGCCAGGGGTTGGATCGGTGAGTGGAAGGTCGTCCAGATCGCCTGGCAGAATGTGTTTCTCTTTTCGCAGCATATCGGTGGCGGCATTGAGCGCGATGCGATACAGCCAGTTCCGTAACGACGAATCCACCCGGAAGGAGGCCAGATTCGCCCAGGCACGGATGAAGGTCTCCTGCGCGGCGTCTTCGGCAATTTGTCCATCGCCGCACATGCGAAAGACAACGTTCATAACGCTCTGGGCATGGATCTGCACCAGTTCGCTGAATGCGTTTCGGTCGCCGCTCTGCGCCTGAATGACAAGTTTTCTTTGATCTGCCTCGTAAATGATGGCCACCGCCAGAAATCCTTTCCGATTA
>DAOQPR010000244.1:0-3036 GCA_035333265.1 Anaerolineales bacterium | reverse complement strand
CAAGGATGAAATCATGAAAACCGCCCTGATCTTTTTCTTCGCCGTCGTCAGCGAAGTGACCGCCACCACTGCCCTCAAATTTTCAGAGGGGTTTACCAAACTCGTTCCCAGTCTGATCGTTGTGGTGGGATATGGTTTGTCGTTTTATCTGCTCTCTCTGAGTTTAAAGGTCATCCCCATCGGCACGGCCTATGCCATCTGGTCGGGCATTGGGATTGTCCTGACCGTCATTATTGGCATGGTCATCTGGCGCGAGCCAATGGACTGGGCGCGCGGGATTGGCATCCTTTTGATCATGCTGGGAATCGTCATCATCAACCTGTTCTCGAAATCCGCAGTGCATTAAGATTTTTGGTTCTCTGATAGTTGCTGTGATTCCGTACACGGATTACGCGGAGTTGCACGGATTTTTTTATAAAAAAATCCGTGTACCAAAGGTTTTAATCACGGCAAGTCTCAATGAGCCTGTTTTTTTTATTCCCCAATCGTCACCTGGATCACCGCCGTATCCACCACCTGGTCATTTCGCACCACAGCCAGTTGAACCGCGTACAAACCGCTCAAACCGGTCGTATCCCATTCGGCTAATAAACCGCCTTCCACCGGTGTGAAATTATCCGAGCCCAATTGAATCCACTCCTGCGGATTCAATCCCTTGCCCACCTGCACACGGTAATACACAAAATCATTGCCCGATGCTGTACCCATGATGATGACCTGCCCGTTCACTTGTGCGAACAGTTGCGGCGCGGTGATATTGGCAAAGGGATTGATCGGCGGCGCTTGGATCGCATCATAGGAGGTCGGCGGAATGTCCACACCTGCGCTCTGGGCCCAGGCACGCGCCTCTTCTGGAACAAGCATGTACACACGGGTATCGATCAACTCTGGCGGGGTGAACACAGTGGCAAGCAAGCCCGTCTCGCGGTTGACCGAAAACTCGCGGAACATCGTATCGGCCTGGGTCGGCTCACTGCCATTCAGAAAAACCTCTGTAACCAGGTTCGGACATTCACGTGTTGGCAGCATACCGCTTGGGTCGCAAACTGTGATCGGCGTAATGCCCTGCGGCATCGACCAGCCATCGGCAGGCTGATTCACAGAGGCGCTTTGCACCAGGGCATTCCATAACACGGCGGAAAAACGCGGGGTTACAAAATCACTTTCACCGCGCACACCGGTCCATACGGCAACTGAAACATTCGGCGTGTACCCGATCACCCAGGCGTCTTTTCCATCAGCAGTCTGCCCGGGCTTCACGCCCGCAGGCCTGCCAACCTCCAGCGCGTTCTGCCTGCCCCATGTATCCCAACGTGCAGGTTCATCGCTCAACACATGCGTCATCAAATAGGCCATGGCAGGGGTCACCACGGTTTGCGCCTGCGGCACGGACCAATCGAGCATCACACTATGATCCACACTTTCCACACGCAAAACCGTCACCGGAGTAAATTCAGCATTTACATATTGGCCGAACTTCACACCCTGCGCGCCAAAGACAGCATACGCGCTGGCGAGGTCAAGCATTCCTGCTTCATCATTGATATCCAAACCGAATGACGCCGCGATCTTCGTCACATTCTCGATGCCCATTTGAGTCTTCAAAATTTCCACAGGCACCTGATAATCATTGACCAGGGCTGTTCGCAGACGCATGGGGCCATGATAGTTACCATCAAAGTTTTGAATGGATTCAACCGATGGAATATCCCACGTGAGTGTGGCGGGACTCAACCCGCGAGTGAAACCTGTCAAATAGACAAACGCATCCATACTGGACCCGGAACTGTGTGTACTGACCAGGGGTGTTTCCACGCCTTGAATCGTCTCACCGACCATTGCCAACACCTGCCCCGTACGCGGATTGAGAATGACAGCACTTGCAGATGAATCCGCAAAGGTCACAGCAGGCGGCAGAGATGGTAACAGCCGCGCCGCATCACATTCCTCTGTAGGTTCGGGCAAACCCGCCAACCGTGCGGCATAGACTTCCGTCACACAGGAGGCGTTCTTCTGTAGGTCATAATCCAAAGTAGAGAGGATGACGATCCCGCCGCGTTCGATTCGTTCACGCGGAATCTGCGAATCGATTTGGGCGAGGAGAAGGTTCAAGAAAGCGAGAGCAATTTCCGGCGGAGCGGGAGGCGTTGTTTGGAAGGCAGGAGTCTCTGCCAGCGATTGAGCGGCTTCTTCGGGAGAGATCAGTCCGAGGTCATGCATCACATACAGCAGTTCGCGCCCGCGTTGAATTGCCACCTGCGGCGCATCAAGTGGATTGAGCGCGGGAGTCTCGCTGACGGCAGCGAGGATGGCGCACTCGGCGAGAGACAGTTCGTCGGCAGATTTGCCGAAATACAATTGGGCAGCGGCGGCGATGCCATAGGCATGGTTGCCGAAGTCGGCGCTGTTGAGATACCACTCCATGACCTGCGTGCGCCCGAATTGCGCGGTGATCTGTGCGGCAAGCAAGCGCTCACGGATGGCGCGTGTGAGCGAGGATGGCTCGTTATAAAGCACCAAGTCATCGATAAGTTTTTGAGCAATGGTGGGATGCAGGTCGAAGTTGTTCAAGCCTTCGAGCGAGTAACCGGAATGTTTCTCAAATTGCGGGTCGGCGGCGGCGATGACCGCATTCACCAATTCTTCGGGAATATGCTGCGCGTTCTGTACGCTGATGGGAATGTAGCGGCGCGGTGAATCATCCGGCGCGAAGTTGGCGAGAAGCTGTGTGCCTGTGCGGTCGTAGATACGCGTGGGTTGGAGCAAAAGCCCATCCGGCGGGTTGAGCAGGCGCGGAAGGATGTCGGTCGAAGGCAGGCCGCGGGTCACATCGGCATAGGCAAATGCGCCGAGGATGATGAGCAACCCCAGAAGCAGCGAGAGGATGATTCCGCCGCTCAGGATCGCGCCGCGCCTGCGGTTTTCGTTTCGCTTTTGTTTTTCGAGCCTGCGCTCGCGCCGCGCACGAAGGACGGGAAGGATGGAGGGCATGGGGTGAATTGTAAATTAGTAGATTGGGATTTGGTAGATTGGGAA
>DAOQPR010000243.1:0-5028 GCA_035333265.1 Anaerolineales bacterium | reverse complement strand
TCAAGGCGGGCGGCAAAGCCGTGAAAGCGCATATGATGTTCCACGATTGTGCTGAGACGTTCAACTTCGTCATTGCTTAAATTGAAGGAGCGGGCGCGTTCAGCGATGACTTCTGCTCCTTTTTGTTCGTGATCAAAAAAACGGATTCGGCCATTTTCGTCCACACTTCGGGTATCAGGCTTGCATACATCGTGATACAAGGCGGCAAAGAATAGGAGTGAGCGATATGACCGGTTTGGATTCAGTGACCTGTTGAGATGCTCTGCCAACTGTTCGCGATACCGGCCAATGCGTAGGTTGATAAGGCCCATGAACATGTCGCTCGTCGTTTCGGCATCGAAGTTAAGACGAAGTGTGGAGAGCAGCATATCCAGATAATCCATGACAGATAAAGTATGCGTCCATACGTCATGAATATGTGGCGCAGATTGCATCACGCCTTTCATTTTGAGCAGCTCTGGCATGAGGTGTTTGAGCACCCCGAGCATTTCCAATGCGCGGATGGAGGCACTTGCTTTTGGCCCACCCAGGATCTTGAATATCTCATCACGCAGGCGTTCCACTGAGACGCGCTCAATTCCATCGGCCGCCTGTTTCATGGCTTCGCGGGTGCTTTTGTCGATGGAGAACCCCAGGGAGGCGGCCAGGCGAATTCCACGCAGGATGCGGACCGGGTCATTTGCCATGGATGTCGGTGAACAAGTGCGGATGGTTTTTGCGCGGATGTCGCTGGCACCATTTAAAGGGTCGATGACAGTGAGGTCATGAAGTTGCAAGGCAATGGCATTGATGGTGAAATCACGGTCACGTAAATCGTCTTCGAGGGTTGCGCCACGATAGGTGGCAAAGTCCAGAAATGTAAATGTGCCGTCTTCATGAGTGAGGATGACCCTGCCTGTGTCACGTTCCTCGTCGAGAATCATGAAATCGGCGTGAAGAGAGTTTGCAACGGCTCGGGCGAGGGAAATGCCGCTCGAAGGCAGGGCAAAATCCAGGTCGGGTGAGAGGCGGGACATCAACAGGTCACGCACAGCGCCACCGACCAGATACACTTCATGCCCGGGCGGAAGGACTGTCTTTATTTTTTGGATAAGAGGAGGAAGTGCGAACGCTACAGCCATAAATTGGATCTCTGGTTTTTCTTTGTATCGGCTTGCCTGAGATGCGTGCAAGGCTTGTTCGGGGGTGCCTCCCTGGGCAACGACCCGACCGTGGACGAGAGCAACCCAGCGGCCTGCATAGGGTGAATTTTGGTTGGCTTTTTCTTCACTCATGGTTACCCCAGCCAACAGTCGCTTATTCGGAGGGTTTGTATTTGTTCAAATCGACGACGCCAACAAAAGGCAGGTTTCTATAATATTCATCGAGGTCCAGACCGTAACCAAACACAAATTTATTCGGTATGGTAAATCCTAAATAATCGATGGGGACATGCGCTTCACGCCGCTCTGGTTTATCCAGCAGTGTGCAGACTTTTAGAGACTTTGGTTGACGTGTACCAAGCATGTTAAGGACGGCGGCAATGGTATGGCCGCTATCGACAATATCTTCCACCAAAAGGACGTTTTTATCGTGAATATCCATTTGAAGGTCAAGGGTGACCCTGGCGGAACCAGCCGATTCACGCCTGCCGATGCCATAAGAGGAAACAGCCATAAAATCCATCATATGGGGAATGGTTATACTTCGGCTTAGATCCACCATGAACGGCACTCCCCCGCGCAAAATGCAAATGAGCAGCAATTCATTTCCAAGATAATCCGCACTGATCTGCGCACCAAGTTCCCTAACCCGGGCTTGTAAACGGTCAGCATCGACGAGAATTTCAGAAAGGATATCCTGGTAATTTTGCATAAGTATGATTCCTCGATTGGAAGGTCTATCGTTAAACGTTGCTCGTTGTTAAATAGTTTACATCAAAATTTAAATTACACCAAACGTTCCTGATCATCGTGGAACTTCATGATGGACTCGGCAACGTGCTTCATACATCTCGGATGCGCCAACAATGACGATCGGCTCATCATAGCGGGCGGGTTTGCCGTTAACCAGTCTCTGGGTGCGGGAGGCATTTCCGCCACAAACCATGCAAATGGCATGAAGTTTAAGCACATCTTCCGCTTCAGCCATAAGCTGGGGCATTGGGCCAAACGGCTCTCCACGAAAATCCATATCCAACCCAGCTACAATCACACGCACGCCGCGGGCAGCCAATTCCTGGGCAATTACGAGGATCTCCGGGTCAAAGAATTGTGCCTCATCAATGCCGACAACAGTCGTATCCTTCTGGATCTTTCCTCGAATATCAGCAGCCTTTTCAACGGGAACAGCATCAAATGTAGAGCCGGTATGAGAGGCCACCTTTTCCACTGCATAACGAATATCAATGGCAGGCTTGAAAACCTGTACCTTTTGTTTGGCAATCGTTGCCCGTACCAGGCGGCGAATCAACTCGTCGGTTTTCCCGCTGAACATCGAACCACAGACAACTTCAATTGAACCCTGGGTGTGTTTCATTGCATCATTCTCCTATCCCTCCCAACCCGGCAGGCGGCAGGGGAAAATATCGTCCATCCGCAAAAACAGGCAGATGCTTTCACATCTGCCTGTCTAGTTTACCTGAGATATTCGGGGAAAAAAAGCCCCGCCAAAAATCTACTCCGCAGCCGGAGCGGATTCTTCGGTCTTCTCTACCTTGGGAGGCTCGGGAAGTTCAATGTCCATGGCGCGCAGTTTCTTCTTGGTCGCCGTCATGGCAGACTGACCAAAGCCATTGACCGACAACAAAGCCGCATCGCCTTCAGCCAACTTCTCTAATACCTGGCCAATGGTCAACACACCAGCCTTCTTAAGGGCATCGGTGGCGCGCGGGGTCAAAGCCAGGTCATCCACCGAGCGGTTAAGAACATTGGTGGATTCTTCGCGAGTCTTTTGCTGTTCCACATAGGACTGACGCGCAGAAAGCTTCTTATAGAAACGATCCACCTGCCCTTCCACATCGAGGATCTTCGCAGATTCACCGGTGTAGAACGGATGACAATTGGAACAAACGTCAATGCGCAGTTCCTTCTTGGTGGAGGTCGTTACCCAGGTCGTGCCACAGGAGGCACAAGTAACCTTGGCTTCATAAGTTGTTGGGTGAATATCTGATCTCATTATTCCACCGCCTCAACCGGGACAATATTGACGCGCTTGCGTCCCCGGTAAATATCAAACATCACAACGCCATCTGCCGTGGCAAACAACGTATCATCCTTGCCAACCATCACATTGATGCCCGGCTTGATCTTGGTACCGCGCTGGCGCACCAACACATTGCCAGACAAAACGAACTGCCCGGCATAGCGTTTGACGCCCAAACGCTGGGAATTGCTATCTCGACCATTGCGGCTCGAACCGCCGCCTACTTTATGTGCCATTTCTACCTCGCTCGTTTTTTCAATAAGACGCGCCGCCTCACACCCAGCCGTTGCCTGCTACTACACCCAAACCGGGAGCCCGCTGACAATGACCAGAAAGGCCGGTCACCCGTCATTATCCAATAGACTCGATCATCAACCGGGTGTACTGCTGACGGTGACCACCACGCACACGAATGCGTTTCTTTGGGCGATACTTGAAGGACAAAACCTTGGGACCCTTCACATGATCCACCACCTTGACAGAAACCTTGGCTGTAACCGTCGGGGTTCCCACCTGAACATTGTCTCCGTCCGCTACAAGCAAGACGCGTTCAATGTCGAATGTTTTGCCCACTTCATGGGCAAGGCGGTCCACATCGATCATGGAGCCTTCGACGGCACGATACTGCTTGCCGCCGCTTTCGATAATTGCAAACTTCATTTTTTATTTTCTCCAGTCATTCACTTCGCCTTACAACCTGCGGGGAGGTTACACCCTTCGCCTGCTGATGGGGAAGCTGGGATTTATACGTGCAACTGCCCCGGTTTATCCTCCGGGGCGGGAGCGGACGATATTATACATGGGGTTTTATGGAAATGTCAAACTTTTTTGCCGGGCAAAATCTATTCCTGCAGATATTTTTTAGCCATTTTCAGGTCATGAAATACAGGGATTATGCGGGAAACTCCCACCATTTCAAGAACATTCAAAACATCCTTCTGCGGGCTCAATAAGGCCATTTTCCCATTCTGGGTCATCAATACCTTGGCCGTATTGACCAGCATGGGAATCCCAATGGATGAAATATAGCTGACCCTGGATACATCCACCAAGATGCGTTTGCCGCTTCCGGAACAATGCCGAATAAAATCCATTTCTACAGTGTAGACGCCAGCGCTATCCATTTTTCCCTGCAAAGCAATTAAAAGAATTCCCCCATCAAGTTCGCTTACTTGAAGTTTCATTACTACCTCCTATTTAAGTATCTACGCGCAAATTATCACATATAAAATAAGGTAAATCAATTCTGTCAAAAAAAATACTATGTGCTATAATGCGACGAGCTATGTATAAAAATCATCACTTCTTCGCCAATAATAATGACAATAACGATCCCCGTATCGTTGGGCGAAGCTTTGCTGGTTGACGAATAACAAAGTCAAAACCAAATCGCCCAACGCGAAAGCGCCGGGCGATTTTTTATATACATCATCATACCCCGTCATTGCGAGGCGCTCTTGTTCTTTGCTCGAAGCAATCTCAGGCTCCATTATGAGATTACTTCTCGAAGACTCGCAATGACAAAAGAGAGGCATTATGTACAGAACTCATCTATGTGGAGAATTACGAACCAGCCATGCCGGGCAGACGGTTACGCTTGCAGGCTGGGTGAATCGACGCCGCGACCACGGCGGGGTGGCATTCTTTGACCTGCGTGACCGCGCTGGCTTGGTACAAATCACCATCAACCCAGACCTTCCTAAAGAAGTGCTCGATCAAGTTGCCAGTGTGCGTGGTGAATGGGTCTTGCAGATCGAAGGCGTGGTGCAGAAGCGTCCCGAAGGGATGGCGAACCCCAAAATGGAAACGGGCGAAGTGGAAGTCATTGCCAAGAATGTGACCGTG
>DAOQPR010000242.1:0-5040 GCA_035333265.1 Anaerolineales bacterium | reverse complement strand
ATATTTCATGGTGCTCCTGATTTCTAATAGGCGCAAATTATACCAAGAGCAGTCGGGTTTAAGAGCAAGCCGCCTCCTGTACAGGAGGCGGCTTGTTTCTCTATTTTGTCAATTCATTTTCTTATGGCAGGCCAAATGCCCTGACGATGAAGACAGCCATTTCTGCACGAGTGACCGCGGCATCGGGGCAGTAGTTACCGCCACCGCATCCGCCTGTGACACCTTCGCGTGCGAGTTGTTCGATCCAGGCGGCGGCAAAGGCATCGGCGGGGACATCCAGATAGACGGTGCCAACGGCATCTGCAGGAGTGTAGGCAGCGCCATGCTCACCGCGCAGGAGGAAGATCGCCATTTGGGCGCGGGTGATGCTGGCATCCGGACAGTAGTTGCCGTCACCACAGCCACTGGTGACACCCTCTGCGGCGAGTTGTTCGATCCAATCGGCGGCGAAGGCATCAGCAGGGACATCGGCGAAGACCGTTCCTGTAGCGGCTGGGGGAGTGTAGACGCTGCCATGCATGCCGCGCAGGATGAAGATCGCCATCTGGGCGCGGGTGACGGTTGCATCTGGACAATAGGTCAGCGGGCTTGTTCCGCAGCCGCCGGTGATGCCAGCTGTATACAGGCGTTCGATATAAGAATATGCCCAGTGTGAGGCGGGGACATCCTGGAAAGTGGTGGACTGTGTGCCTGCGCTCCATTGTGCGTAGAGGGTGATATCGGCGCTGAAATCATAGGATGCGCCATCGGTGTATACGACCGGGCCACCTGCCGCTGTGCCCCAGCCCGTGAATGTATAGCCTGTGCGGGTGAAGGCGTTGGTGGTGAGGTTGGTTGCGGAACTGGCAATTTGCGGCGACATGGAACCGCCATCGGCGCCGTTGCCATCGAATGTGACGGTGTGATTTACGACAGCGGCAGTGGTAAAGGAGATTGGGCCTCCGGAGAGACTGCTGCTCCAGGTGTAGCTCTTCGGGGTGCCAACCACAGCACGGACAGCCCAGCCATACGTGGTGCCGGGGGTCAGACCGGAGAGATTCACCGAAGTTGAGGTGGTGGACAACCAGTTGGGGCCGGTCAAGTTTGAAGCGCAGTCGGTCATGACGTCGATCGAATAACAATATTCGTATCCGTCCGCGCCGGTGCTGGGATCCCAGGATAAGGTTGGCGAGGTGGAGACACCGGTTGCGCCATTCAAGGGGGCGGTGACGGGGAAGGCAGTTGCGGGACCGTACACGACCTGTTCACTGCCGTAGGACGTGCCGGTGGCGTTGGTGGCGAAGGCGCGCACATAATACTTTGTGCCCGGTGTCAGGCCCATTCCATCGAGACCGACGGTGTATGCGTATGGGGCCGTAGTAACGGGAGTGGGGCCTTGATTCACGACACTGTTACTGAGGGTGGGCGAACCGGTTGTGTTATAGACCACTCCAAATGCGCTGACCGAGGCAGGGTTGCCCAAACTGCTAATCGTCGCATTCACCTGACGGTTTTGAATTGTCTCGATCAAACCCGTGCTTACCGTGGGCGCGACGGGGGGGGTGCTGCCATATTCATAAGCACCAATATCACAGGTTGCCGTCGTATCGCCGTTACCGTCTACAGGGCGGGAATAACCAGTGCCGCGTTGATCGGTTGCCTGGCACGAGGCGTTATTTCCGGCATCAACAGCGGGTGAACTAACACCGATCGCCATGGTCTGGGTTGGTCCGCCGTTGGAAGCAAGGGCACTTAAACCCGGATCGCCGGTGAGGCTAGGTGAGCAAGTGCCATCTTTGATCAGGTTTCTCACATTAGCGGCCATCGTCCCGCCATTCACACAATCATCACTCATTGAATCAGCAATGATCGTATTGTATAGGGATAACGTACCCCAATTCGAAATTCCGCCTGCGTGCGAATTAGCGCCAGTATTAGCGTTAGCCGAAAATGTGCTGTTATAAATATATGCCGTACCGTGAGTAACGACAGCGCCCGTAAAGAAGCTGGTATTGTTATAGAAAGTACTGTTCGTGATGGTCAGAGTGCCATCCGCCCAAACAGCTCCGCCATTGAAGGAATTGTTGCCATAAAAAGTACTGTTACTAATAGTTAATGAGGCAGACTGCACCATAATTGCCCCGCCGCCGCCGCCGCAAGCATGATAGCCATTAATGGCGAAGGTGCTATTTGTAATATTGACTGGACCAAAAGACGAAGCAACGGCTCCACCATTGCAGGCGTAACCCTTCACAATTGTCAAGTTTTTCAAAGTAAGCGCGGAACTTGCGGTGTTAACTGTGAATTGACGATAGGCATCTACGCCATCAATGGTGATCTGTGAAGCCAGGGCTGAGCCGTCAATGGTGATGTTTGTTGTGATCGTGGGAAGATCTGAACCCAGCGTGATCGTCCCACCCGAAAGACTGGAATTGAACGTGATCGTATCCGAGCCTGAGCCTGCGACGCAATCTCCACCAGTGGTGTCGCTGTCACCATTTGCGTTATTGATCGCTTCGCGAAGCGTACAGAATCCGTCGCTTGCGGTGGTGTTGTCATTCTTGGTGTTGACGATCAAACCAGCCGCGCGAGCCGGTGTAACTCCCAATGCGCTGACGATAATCGCCATCAACGTTGCAAAAACGAACAAATTGTTTTTGAATGAACGATTCATTTAACTCTCCTTTTTAATGTTTTGCGAGCGGATTGCCCGTACATAGGCATTTTTTTAATGCCCTTCGATGTCTTGCTGGATGATCGCGATATGCTTTTTCCATTTGCCTCCTTTTTTAATCGGCCTTCCAAATGAGTTCCCAACGTCTTTGCTCGCAATTTGCGCAACGCACGGATGATTTCATTGCGTGATGCGGATTTAGTGATCAGAGTTTTTGCCCCGGCGGCCAGTACAGCCTGCCTTTCCTCCATTGATTCATTAGTGCTTAATACCAGCATGGGTACAGTCGGCATCGCTTTTCGTAAGGCGACCAGGTCAGCCATGTTGTCATGAACAGGTTGATCGTCAAATGCCAGCAAAATGATGTCTGGGATGACCACTGTTGCCAGGTGCAAGGCTCCAGCCACATTTCCCGATTGCATGGTGGCTTTCATATCGGTTTCGCACATGATGGCGGCACATAAGGCATCGCGCATCATGGGTTGGGCCTCAATGACAAGTACCGTGGATGGAAAGGTATTCATGCCGATAATTTATCTGAATTGGCCGTTTAACACGTTCACATCTGGTTGAACTTTTGTGTAAACTTTGTTTAAGCCGCGCTTAAACAAAAAAGACCCGTGTCACAACGGGTCTTTTGCTCCAATATTTGCTGCCACCATCAGAACGTGGAAGTATTTTCGTTGTCTGTGTTTTTTATGTTCTTATGCACATAGGCCGCCACTTGAAAGCGGTTTTCCATTCCCAGTCTTTGTTGAATATGATGAATGTGCGCCCTCACCGTTGACTCTTGCAGGTGCAGGGTTTTGCCGATCTCCTGATCTGTTTTCCCTTCTGCCAGCAGGATCATGATCTCCCTTTGCCGGGCAGTCACGGTAATTTGCGGGTCAGCCATGGTCTTACTGTGGCGCAGCCTCTTGAATAATTTAAGGGTGATGCCAACAGGCATATAGGGCAGGCCGTTTGAAACTTTGCGAATGGCCTCCAGTAAATACTGCCGTGGCGCGGTTTTTGGAAAATACCCCAGAGCGCCCGCCTGAATGGAAGCCAGGATGCGTTCTTCATCCTCCATGCTTGTAAGGACGAGCACCTTTGCCTGGGGATTCTCGCTGATGATATGTTCGATCGCATCCACCCCATTCATATTCGGCATCAACAGGTCCATGATGATCACGTCTGGTTTGATTTTCTTCAGCAATTTGAACGCTTCGGTTGGATCTGATGCTTCACCGATCACCTGCAGGTCATGTTCGGTTTCAAAGGCCATTTTCAGCGCATCACGCATCATCGGATGGTCGTCCACGATCAGGATTTTGATTTTGTCCATTTCATACCTCTAGGGTTGCTGTGAATTGAATTCGCGTTCCTTCTCCAACGATGGAGTGGATCTCCAATTTCCCGCCGAGCAGTTCTGCCCGTTCCCGCATGGATCGGGTTCCAAATCCGCCTGATGACGGGGTTGCAGGGTCAAATCCCTTGCCATCATCTTCCACTTCCAAAACCAGTTCACCATTTTTCAGGCTGGCTCTTACATGAATGCTTCGTGCTTGTGCATGTTTCAAGGCGTTGTTCAGTGCTTCGGTGGCGATCCAATACAGGTTTTCATTCCATTCGGGTGTTAAATTATGTAGCTCTGGATCATTACCCTGAATCTGTACCCTGATACCAGCCCGTTTCTCCACCATGTTCAGGCGTTCAGACAGGGTGTGGATGAAGCCGCTTTCATTTACAGATGGACGAAACTGTGATTCATAGACCAGCAAACGGATTTCCTTGAGCGCCTGTTCACCGCCTTCATGAATCCGCTTTGCCATGTACAGGGCCTTTTCATTTTTTTCCCTTGCCAACAGGGTGCTGAGCGTTTCAGAAAACAGCATCAAACTGTGAAGCGATTGGTTAACCGAATCATGAATATCACGGCCGAGGCGTTCGCGTTCCTCCTGCTTTGCAAGGGAGCGTTGTTGATTCACGATCTGTGTCTGGGCCTCAATAAGTTCCCTGTGCAGGGCTTGAATTTCCTGATAACGGTGTTCCAAAACTTGTTCAGCCTGCTTGCGCGCGGTGATATCTTCGCTGACGGCAATGTAGTTGACAACGTTGCCCTCTTTATCCAAAAGAGGTGCAACCACATTGATGACCCAATACTGGTCGCCGTTCTTTTTCCTGTTGAGAAATTCACCATGCCAGGGCTGCCCGGATAAAAGCATTTGCCATAATTGCCTGTAGGTCTCCTCTGTCGTTTGGCTCGATTGGAGGAAGCGGGTGTTTTTACCCAGGACCTCCTCGAAAGAATAACCTGTTATGGTGGAAAACATGGGATTGGTGTAAATGATGTTGGAATCCATATCTGTGATTATGACGGAAACCGGGCTTTGTTCCACTGCCTG
>DAOQPR010000241.1:0-5041 GCA_035333265.1 Anaerolineales bacterium | reverse complement strand
CGGCGCGGACGGTTCCATTGCAAGACAGGGCGAAGCGATAATACGAGCCGCCGTTGGCGCGTACGAGCAGGCCGTAACTATCTTCGCTGCGGCACAGGCTGGGTTGGGCGGTGATCTCGGCGTAGTAATCGTCGATGAGCAGGTCGGTGCGCAGGCTGGTCATGTAGATCTGACTCTGCACAGCGAGCGTCAGGCGGTTGTCTTGAACTTTGGCGCTGGCTTCATCGGAGGCTGCGGTCTCCCACAGGAAGGGATCGGAGAAGTCATCGATGATGATCTCTTCGCCGAGGCCGGGGCGCAACTCCGGGGTGGGGGCTTTGGTGGATAGCGTTTGCAGTGTGGGTGTGGCTGATGGCGGGAACCAGACGATGGTCGGGGTGGGAAGCGCGGTTTCAGTTGGGATCATCGGCGTGGAGGTAGCCAGCCATTCATCCATGGCTGTGCAGGAGGTCAGCAGGGTCATGCCAAGCAGGAGGATTGGAAGTAGGGAGAGGTTACCCGGCTTTGAAGGACGCAGCCTTCGCAACCCCATGAAGAGTGAGAACATCACGCGCATTTGATTACATCATTTCATTTTGTTGTGTCGTACAATACAGATACAACATTCCAGTATATCAGGAGATGAAGAATGACCGAAAAGCAGGTGCTGGTAACAGGTGCGTGTGGAGAAATTGGTCAGGCGCTCGTGCAGGAACTGGCAAAGCGGGGCGGATATCAGATCGTCACTTCGGACCTGGCTCCGCTGCCGGATTCGATCAAGGACCTGGCGGCGGAACACGTGCAGGGCGATCTCGTTTACAAAGTAAAAATTTTTTATGATTATGATTTTGAGGTGATCTTTCACCTGGCGGCTTCTCTCTCTTCAAAGGCAGAGATCGCCACTGAAGAAGCGCATCGCATCAACGTGGAAGGGACGATGCAATTGTTGATGCTGGCGGCCTACCGCTCGGAGAAATATGGCAAGCCGGTCAAGTTCATTTTCCCCAGTTCGATCGCGGCCTATGGCATGCCGAACATCGAGGCGAAGCGGGGCGCGGGCGCGGTGAAGGAAGAGGATTGGGATTACCCGCACACGATGTACGGTTGCAACAAGTTGTACTGCGAAAAATTGGGGATGTACTATAGCAATTTCCACGGACAAAAACATTTGGACGAAAACCCGCCGGTCATGCTGGACTTTCGAGCGATCCGCTTTCCGGGGCTGGTCAGCGCCTTTACCCTGCCCAGCGGCGGGACGAGTGATTACGGTCCCGAGATGCTGCATGCGGCGGCGCAGGGCAAACCCTATGCCTGTTTCGTGCGGCCGGATACGATCATCTCGTTCATGGCCATGCCTGATGCGATCAAATCCATGCTGATGCTGATGGATGCACCGCGCGAAGACCTGACCTCCAATGTGTATAACGTGGCGGCCTTTGCCATCACTGCCGAGGATTTCCGCCAGCGCGCGATCAAAGCCTTTCCTAATGCCGATATCGCTTTCGACTCGAACCCGCGCCGCCAGGGCATCGTCGACTCGTGGCCGGAGGATATTGACGACGCCCGCGCCCGCAAAGACTGGAACTGGAAGCCCGATTACGATGTAGACCGCTTCTTCGACGATTACTTCCTGCCGGAGATCCGGAAAAGGTACGGCAGGTCACGGTAAAAAGAGAAGGGGAGTTATTCCCATATGGGATAACTCCCCAAAGAGTATAGATGCGCTGCATATAACACGGCTTCGTTGAAAATCGGGTGAGTTTTTGTATATAATGAAATACAATAATCCAAAATAAAAAGGGTCTGATTATGGCAAAATGTCCTGTTTGCAAGAACGTGGTCTTGGAATTATCAAATTTAGACAATGCTCTTCCTGTTGCAACTTGTAATTCGTGTGGCGGGTCCTGGCTAAGGGCAAACGAATATGCTCATTGGCTGAAGTCCCAAAAGCCCGGCTCATTTGACGAAGGCAAAACAAAAGAGTTAAGTACTCGCCTTCCCGTGGTCGAGTCAAATAAGGCTGCCATTTGCCCGGATTGCGGCCATATCTTAAGGAGTTTCAAGATCGGCGCAAAAATCAGTTTTCATTTAGACCGCTGCGGTAATTGCAATGGCGTTTGGCTGGATAAAAATGAGTGGGAATTTTTGAAAGCTGCGGATATGCATGATGAGATCAATCAGTTTTTCACGAAACCTTGGCAGCAAGGAATTCAAAATAAAGAAACCGCCGCTAAATTTGACGGAATGTATCTGGACCGTTTCGGAGAAAATGACTATCGAAAAATACAAGAAATACGAGAGTGGCTAAAAGACCATCCACATCGGAATAACTTGATCGCGTTCCTTTTAGATAAAGACCCATTCTCAACATAGACGCCTGCCTGCAAGGGGTCACTCTGAATCCAGGTATTGCCGTTTTGCAACATGTGTGCAATGCAAAATAAAAAGCAATTTCAAAATCATGTAATCTGGGAGAATCAACATGAATCTTAGCAAACCTGTAAAGATAATAATTGGCATCCTCACGGTTTTTGCCATCTTATTTCCTTTTTTCATCATGCCAGCTTTTGTGATGTTTTTTATGTTCAGTTCTGGCTTTCCGTTTTTGGACCCTCAATCTATCCCAAGCCCGAACGACATTGAGGCCATGTTTCCCATTCTGTTTCTTTTCTACCCTCTTATGATGTGCTTTTCTGTTGTCCAATTAGGTTTGCAAATCTTTTATATTATTCACGAAATCAAAAACAAGGCTTTGACCGACACGATCCGAATCTTTTTTGCAATTGGTACGTTTTTTCTGCCTTATGTCGCCATGCCCATTTATTTTTTCGGTTACATGTGGAAAGATAATCCCCAAGAATCCCAATCTATACAAGCATAATCAAGGACTTTGATATGCATCGCCATCTGAGGATTGCTGCTTTATAGTGTGCGCACATCCCAAGCATTTTAACGTGTTAACTTTTTCGGTGGACGGCTTCACTGACTCCAGTAATTATCAACTTGTGCGCGGCAAGGTCCATTGATCGCCCATCCATTGATTGAATTTTGCATCACCGGTCAACGGTCCGCCAGACAGGGGGTAAATGGACATTTCACCCAGGGTGATCCCACGGGTGGTGTTGAACAGATCCACTCGAACGAAGTCAAGGTCACGCCCCAATCGCTGGGCAACATCGATCATATCCTGTAGGTTTTCCGGCTTTTCCGGGAAGGGATCCGGGATCTTGTCTGTATAGGTCCCCAACTTGAATGGGCTCCAGGTGGGCTCGAGAAAGACCGTTTCATGGCGCATCCTATAGGAAGGGGAGCCTACGCTGATCGCCTTGACCGCCCCATTGAAAACATAGAACCGATAGTCTTTTAAGTCGCCCTCGCCGCCCGCCTGGACCAGGCATTCTTCGACGATGATCCTTGGCGGAATGTGCTGATAAGCCCATTCCCGTTTTGAATAGATCTGTCCCAGCCAGGTTTCGCAATATTGAATGCATTCCTGCTCTGAGATCTTTAATTTTGATTTTTTACTACTGTCGCTGATGCCCGACCCATCGTCGAAAATATAAAGGTCGCCTTTTTCGCGCAGAATGTTCCAGTTGCAGCCGTGGTTGGCTTTAATGAAACAGTTTTCCGGCAGCGTATCGAAGGGAATTGTCTCAGGCTTGTCGGTTACATAAAATAGCTCCGCCGCCCTGACGCCCCGCTCCTGCGTATACACCTTGACCTTATATTTATCCTGCACTTCTATGAACAACGGGTTGCGGTCGTGCTTCATGCGCCAGCGGATCTTCCACGAAAAATCCCTGGGAGCTAATGAGAGAGTATCCATCGTCTGAACCTTCATCCGTTTCAGACGATTTTCTATACGGCGTTGCAGACGTGAAAATCGTGGTCCCATGTTTCAATTATTCCTTTGGCAAGTTGTGATTTTCAAACCCAACATGTACTGTCTGCGCGGCGGTCTCCGCATGCCGACAATCCCTGGGGTTAATAATAAAATTGACGACCCTGGATGGATGCGATCCATCCGCACAGGAATATACGCCTTTCCTGAGACGCCTGGACAGGGTGCGTTATAAATTTTTTTGAAATCCTGATCGTGAAGACTTGTGTTTCTAATACCCAGTAAATTTTCTTCAGTTAATAAATAATTGCATCATTGTACCAGCGGAAGCCAGTTTGTCGTGGATGCTTTGGAGATAAATCTTTATCATAGACCAATGGGGGATACGATGATGGGTATTATATAACGTTGAATTTGATTCAATTCTAGTTATAATGAAGTTGTTGTTCGGCCATGTGCCCAATAAAATCATCGTTCATTTCGAAAGGAAATCACCATGGGTCTCTTCAGCACAATTCTCGAAAAACTGGGTCTAAAGAAAGACAAAGCCGCTGCTCCGGTTGCCGCGCCTGCCAAACCGGCTGCATCCGAAGCCCCCACCAAGCCCGCTCCCACCCCGGCAGTCTCTGCCCCGAAGGCGGCTCCTGCCGCTGCAGCGGCCAAGCACATCCCTACCGCGAACGCTCCCAAAATGGATGAAGTCGTTGCCGCCCCCAAGGCCATCTCCGAAGTGGATGTGGTCGCCCATCTCGAACAGCTCGCCGCCGCCAACCCCGCCAAACTCAACTGGAAGGTCTCCATTGTAGACCTGCTTAAACTGCTTGATCTCGAAAGCAGCCTTGAAGCCCGCAAAGAACTCGCCACCGAACTTGGCTGTCCGCCCGACCAGATGAACGACTCTGCCCGCATGAACGTCTGGCTGCACAAGACGGTCTTGAAGAAGATCGCAGAGAATGGCGGCAACATCCCCGCTGACCTGCTCGATTGATGTTCTAAAAATAAAAGAGCGCGAGATTTCTCGCGCTCTTTTTGATTCTACTTTTCTGCGCCTTTTTCTTTTCTCGCCCGCAGCCAGCCGTTGAGGCTGTACTTCACCACCCGTTCATTGCCTTCAAACAGGCGCTTCAGGTTTGGACGCAGCGCCCACATCAACAGGATCTCTGCGCCCACGCCGTACCAGACGTAATCCCACGGTAAAACGCCCTGTGCGGCATAATATCC
>DAOQPR010000240.1:0-5057 GCA_035333265.1 Anaerolineales bacterium | reverse complement strand
TTGATGAGTTCCTTTTTGCGATCGACAATATAAAAATACCCATCTTCGTCCATCCGGGCGATGTCGCCTGTGAATAACCAGGTCTTGCCATCCTTTAAGGGGCGCAGCGAGTTGGCGGTCTCGGTCGGCATGTTGTGATAGCCCTTCATCACCTGCGGACCTGTCAGTACGATCTCTCCGATTTCGCCTTGGGGCATCTCGGTCTCACCATCGTCGAGACTGATAATTTTCATGTCAACATCGGGCAATGGCATGCCAATGGAGCCGGTCTTGTTTACGCCATTGAGCGGGTTACAGGTCACGGCTGTGGGTGCCTCAGACATGCCAAAGCCTTCAAAGACTTTTCCGCCCGTCAGGCGCTCGAACTCGTCCTTGGTCTCGCGCATTAATGCTGCTGACCCGGAGATACAGGCCTTGATCGAAGAAAGATCATATTTCCCAGCCTTTACATCAGGATGGTTATTAATGCCGTTATACAAAAGCGGCACGCCGGGGAAAATGGTGGCCTTATATTTGGTGATATTTTCAAGCACATCCTTAAGATCTCGGGCATTGGGAATCATTACCATGCTCGAGCCGGTTGCCATGGCAAAATTCATGCCTGCCACCATGCCATACACATGGAAGAGCGGAATACCCATCAACACCACTTCCTTGCCTTCATCCAATCCGGTCATCCAGGATTTGATCTGAAGCGTGTTGGCCACCACATTGCGATGCATGGCAACCGCACCCTTGGGCACGCCGGTTGTGCCGCCGGAATACTGGAAAAGGGCCGTATCATCCGGCTGAATATCGACGTTCGGTTTTGAAGAATTCGCATGTTTCTGAAGAAGATCCTGCATCCAGGCGTCATTGCTATCCAACACATCCACCCGGTCGCCTTCCTTCTTCTCCCTGACCAGGGTAAAGAGCAGGCGGGTAATTGGCGGTAATGCCTCCTTGATGTTTGTAACAATGATCTTCTTTAACTTCGATTTTGCTCTTACCTCTTTCACCTTGCCATAGAAACGACTGAGAGTGAACATGATCTCAATGCCCGCATCATTCACAGGAGTGAGCACTTCGTCCACTGGATAGGTCGGGTTCACGGCAACCACAACGCCGCCAGCCTTCAAAATACCGAAGTACGCAACCACAAATTGCGGCAGGTTTGGCATAAAAATCCCAACCCGGTCGCCCTTTTTCACGCCCATTTCCACAAGCGCGGCTGCCATACTATCCGACATCTTATTGACTTCTCGATACGAAATGACCGCACCTTTGAAGATCGTACAGGCGCGGTCAGGGTATTTACGCGCAGCTTCCTCCAAAAAATAAGATAGCGGCGCTTTGGGGTAGTCGATTGTTTGCGGCACACCTTTGTCATAATGTGCCAGCCACGGTTTGTTGCTCATAACTCCTTCTCCTTTTTTAGACGGTGATTATGAATCGTGGCTAAAGTATATACGTGAAAATATTAAAAGTCAATTACAACACCTCATGATTTACAGAGTTACGAATGAAATCTTCGATCTCTTCAACTTTTATCTGGTCCGGGTGAAACCAGTGGATATTTGGATCCGACTCCTTGAACCAATTTGCCTGGCGACGTACAAACACCCGGGTCAAACGCCTCATTTCGACTTTGGCCTGTTCCACCGTGATCAAACCTTGTGCCACTCTGACACATTCCCGGTACCCAATGGCAGACATACATGGCAAAGTAGGGGAGTAACCTTTATCCAGTAAGCCCTTTACCTCGTTCAATAAACCATCGGCAAACATCTTCTCAATCCGTTCATCCACGCGTTGATAGAGTTCCTCACGCGGACGATTCAACCCAATTATCACAAGCCGATAAGCAGATTCGCCAGACCCACGCTGGTCGGAAAATCTTCTGCCAGTTGTAAAGATGACTTCCAGCGCGCGTATCGTTCGGCGGACATTTCGAAGGTCAATCACTCCTGCCGCTGTAGGGTCTAATATTTCAAGTTTTGCGTATAGCCACTCTTTGCCTTTAGTTTCTGCCAGGTTTTCAAGCACAGACCGCAACTTGTCGTTTGGCGTCACCTCAGGCGGACTCCATCCCTGAGTCACCGCACGGACGTATTGCCCTGTGCCGCCTACCAGAAAGGGTAGCTTTCCGCGCATATGAATATTTGAAATTGTCTGTTGCGCCATTTCTTGGAACACTGCCAGACTCAAGGTTTCATCCGGGTTGACGATGTCAATGAGATGATGCGGCACACGCAGCATTTCTTCTTTGGATGGCTTGGCCGTGCCAATATCCATACCACGGTAGAACAAGCGCGAGTCGACTGAGATGATCTCGCCGTTCATTCGTTCGGCCAGCCGAATGGCAAGCTCCGTCTTCCCGACGGCAGTGGGTCCAACAATGAGAATGAGCGGAAGTTTGGACATAATAAATTTTGAATTTATGACTCAGGTTTTAGCCTGACCTCTCCTTGAAGAAGAATCCAACCCCTGCTGCAAAGCCAAGCCCAATTAAAAGATCGAGAACTAGCAAAGCCAGATTGAACTCACTTCGATATGCCAACCCACCCTGCTCATAAAATATGAACGGAAAACCGGCTCTTGAGATGTCATCGGCGCAGGCACTCAGCCCGAACATGGCTGGCAGGCCGCAGTCGGAGAGGAGATGCGCGGCAAGGCCATTCGTGAGGATAAAGACTGAGAGGCCGATCAAGAACCCGGTGGAAAAATTTTTAGGGAGGGTCATATCAAATTGATTTTCAATCTCAAGCACGTTTGACTTTCTGGTACACTCTAAAAAACACCCTTATTGTAGCATTGGAGATGGAACCATGATTAACTGGCAGGAAATTACCATTGATCGGTTTGTGGAACAATTGAGGCGGGCTTACCAGCAAATGTATGGAGACCTTAGCCCGGATTATGGGCGTATTGTGGCCTGGGTGGGGCGGCTTGCGCTGGAAAACATTTCCAATTCGGATGCTTTATATCACGACATCGATCATACAGTGATGGTTTCGCTGGCTGGGTTGGCGATCATCGAGGGTAAGCATTTGAAGGAGGGCGGCGTGACCCCGCGCGATTGGATGCGTTATATGATCGCTGTTCTTTGCCATGATATTGGGTATGTCAAGGGTGTTTGTAAGAATGACGCGGAGGAGCAGTTTGCCACCGGGGTTGGAGATGAAGTGGTCTACATCTCACCGGATGGAACGGATGTTGCGTTAACGCCGTATCATGTCAATCGCAGTAAGTTGTTTGTGATGGAGCGTTTTGGCTCGGGCTTGCTGGAAGAGATGGAAAAGCAGGTGAACGCCGAATTGATCGCCTCTTACATTGAGATGACACGATTTCCTTCACCAAAGGGTGACATGTATCAGGATACAAAGGGACTTGGCGGTTTGGTACGGGCTGCCGATTTTATTGGTCAATTGGGTGACCCGGACTATTTCCGTAAGACACCCGCATTATTTTACGAGTTTCATGAATTGGGACTGAACGAAAAGTTTGGGTACAAAGCTCCACAGGACATGCGCAAACGGTATGCCAGTTTTTACTGGGAGCAGGTCAACCCGTATATCCGCGATGCCATTATGTATCTTCACATGACCGAAGATGGTAAACAGTGGATCGCCAACATGCATTCACATGTGTTCGAGTCGGAACATTCGTTTGATTAATGCCCCTCTACTTGCAAGATTTACGCGACTTGTAGGATCGTTTTTCAGCCGCAGGCAATGACCTGCGGCTGTTTTTTATGATTTTTTATAGATGGTCAACCATTGCCTTTGGTTGCAGTTCGGACAGACTCGTAATACCTTTGGATTCCCCACAGCTTTGTAACGGATGCCGCCCATGTCCCAAATGGAACGCTCGAAATTACAGTTTGGGCATTTCACCATCCATTGCCTCGACTCGGCCTCCATGGCGGCAAATGCCTCTGCTGAAACGAACATCTTGATCAAATTTCGCATAAAGGGATGGGAATTCATGGCTGCCTCATGAGAATGTACGGATGGTATCAGTCACTTCATCGAGTTTGGCAATTTCATCATCACTCATGCGCCAGCCCGCGCCGCCTGCATTTTCCTGGGCTTGTAGCGCATTTTTTGCGCCGGGAATGGGCAATGCGCCTTTGCAGATGACCCAATTCAGCGCCACTTGCGAAATAGTCTTGCCGTGAGTTTGTGCCACTTCCTGTAACGTCTTGATGACCGGCGGAAGTTTCTTGAGCATCTCGGCATAGCCGGAGCCGCGCACACCTGGTGGCGGATTTTCGATGGAATATTTCCCAGTGAGCAGGCCTTGTTCCAGCGGAGAGTAAGCGATAAGCCTCACCCCCAACTCCTTGCAGCGTGCGAGCACGCCTCTTTTCTCCACTTCTCGATTGAGCAGACTAAATGGAAGTTGATTCGACGCCAGAGGAATGCCATGCTGCGCCAGGGTGGAGTAGGCACGCAGCATTCGCTTTTCCCAAAAATTGGATACTCCCACCGTGCGGGTTAATCCCTGTTTTACGCATTCGACCATGCCTTCCATCATCGTTTCCGGATTCAATATCGGTGAAGGCCAGTGGATCTGATACAGATCGACCGAGTCCAATCCCATTCTTTCCAAACTATTTTTTAATGCATGTGGAATAAAACCCTTGAACAAGCGCCAGGGCCACGGAAAGAATTTCGTCGCTACCAACACAGGCTGGTCGGTTTCTTTCAGAAATTGCCCCAGCATCCGTTCCGAGCGTCCTGAGCCGTAAATTTCCGCTGTATCTACAAAACGCACACCCAAATTCAGCGAAATATCAAAGGCTTCGCGAATCCCTTTATCCGATTGCCCCTGTTGGTAGCCCCAAACGATCCGATCTCCCCATTGCCATGCCCCAAGGCCCATTTCCACTGCATGTAAAAAACGGGTTTCATTGCTGACTTCGTTCATGCGCTCTCCTTCAGAATTTGGCCGATTCTATCTTAAAATATCCCTTCCTGAAAAATTTCGGGTTACAATTCTGCTCGCTAAAAATCAAATAGGAACTCATGGAACGACATCTCCTCACTTAGGAGGTAAGTGGATATCGCTCCCGG
>DAOQPR010000239.1:0-5063 GCA_035333265.1 Anaerolineales bacterium | reverse complement strand
AGCCTCGCTGTACTTTGCGAGGTGTATCGAGACCACAATTACTGATAAGCACGAGGGATAATACAAATCTGTGGTCTCGATACGGCGGACGAACACCGCCTACTCACCACCATATTCATTAACTAACCTATTTCCGCTTCACATCCAACACCGCGATCTTCGTCGAGTGATTGAACGGTGCCGGGTCGCTGATGGGTTTGCCGACTCGCTCAAAGCCGATGAACTCCTCCGGCACGGAGATCAACTCGCGTATGCTCAAGTAACCGTCCTTGCAAAGTTCCTCAAGCGATTGCATATACTCCCGTCCGTTGAGGAAGACCGCATTGTTGATCGTTATCAACACACCGCCATCCTTGATGAGCGGCCGCACCTTGTTGATCAGGCGCTGGCTTTCGTGCTCCAGGTCCACTTTGCCGCGCGCGGTGGAGGAGAAGAAAGGCGGGTCGATGATGACGCAATCGAAGAGTTGTTGACCTGCTTTGAAGCGCGCCACCACAGGGAAAAAATCCTGTCCGAGAAAATCCTGCTTGTGAATGGGAAAGCCGTTGAGCGAATATGAGTCTTTTGCCAGGTTGAGAAATTGCCGGTTCAAGTCGGTTTGAATGACACGTTCCGCGCCGCCTGCCAGGGCTGCCACGCCCAAACTGCCGGTGTAGGCAAAAGTGTTCAATACACTTCTGCCACGCATATTATCCATGAGCCATTTGCGCAGGTTTTTCGTGTCGAGATAAAAACTCGCATCGCGGTTCATGGTCAGGTCGAGCGCATACCAAACCCCATGCTCGCGGATCTTCCGGTCCGGTTTATCACCGAATAACAAGATGCCGCGCTTTTCGTCCTGGGTCATGCCGTTGCGTGTTTTAAGGATACCTGCGCGTAGCCAATTTATGGCATTTCTTGTATATTCGCTGATCTCAAGGCTTGCACCTTTATCTGGCTGCTGTGCATAATCGTGAACGACCAATGTCTGTCCATAGACATCCAACACAAGGTCGGGCCAGCCTTCGTAGAATCCGTTGAAGAGGCGAAAAGCTTCCTCATGGTGCGAGCCGCTCACAGTGAGGTGTGAGGCGTTGTTTGGGTTGAGGCGATGTTCAAAGGCCAGGTCAAGTCGGGAGCGGAGATCAGAATCCATCCCCCAATTTTACATGAGATATTATGTCATTAACGAAAATTCGCGCAGATTAGTGGATGAATTCCCCCGCCTCTTTTCTCAACTTAGGGCTGGTTCCTGAACACAAGCCTTTGTGCCAGCTGGTCAAGTTGCTCCACGCTGACGGGTTTGGTGAGCACCAGCAGGTTTTGGCTATCCGTCTCCGCGACATCGATCTCCGCCGCCTGTGATGGATTCGCTGTCACGATCACCACCCAGGTTTCAGCGGTTTCAGGGCGTTTGCGCAAATCACGAAAGACCTCAACTCCTGTGAATTTCGGAAGGTTCAAGTCGAGGATGATGAGGTCAGGATTGAGCAGCCTGATCTGTTGCATGGCGCTTTCGCCGTCATAAAGAATTTCAGCCCGCATGCCAATACTTCTCAATGCGTCGGCATAGATCTCCGATAGGAAAAGGTCGTCTTCCACAACAACGGCCAGGGGTTTGTTAGTAGTCATGAATTGGCTCCGTTGGAATGAGGAGGGGCAGCGTAACAGTGAAAGTGGTGCCAACCCCAACCTGACTTTCAAGCTTGATCTCACCGCCCATCAGATTGATGATCTGTTTGGTGATGGAAAGGCCAAGGCCATAACCCTTGCGCAGAACTCTTGCTGCTTCCGGCAGTTGTTTGAACGGTTCAAAGACGGTCTTCATCGATTCCTGGGGAATGCCCGGGCCTGTATCGGTCACCATCATCTTCCATTCAGCGACAGCCGAGCGGCAGATCTGGACGGTAATGCCGCCCTCTTCAGTAAATTTGACGGCATTGCTGATGAGGTTAACCAGGATCTGCTTAAGACGCTGGCTGTCGCCGATGATGGCAATGGGCATCTCTTCAGAGAACTCGAAATTGAACGAAAGTTTTTTTGCTTCTGCCAGTACGCTTAGTTGATTGCAGGTTGGGATCAGCACTTCGCGCGGCTCAAACGGTGTTTCAGCCAGTTTTAATTTGCCGCTGTCCAGTTGGGCCTGGTCGAGCAGTTCTGAGACGAGACCATCGAGATATTGGGTACTGTCTCGAATGCGCCCAAGAACGGTCAGTTGTTTTTCGTTCAGGTCGCCATACGATTTACGGGCCATCAGGTCGGTATAACCGAGGATCACGCCCAGGGGGGTTCGCAATTCGTGGCTGACATTTGCCAGCAATTGGGTTTTGAAATTTCCGGCTTGCATGGCCTGGTCGCGTGCAACAGCCAGCGCTGATTCGTTTTCCTTCAATTCGGTCACATCGCGCAGGGTAACGATATGCCCTCCGCCGTGGCCCGCTGAATCCTTTAAGCTGCTGATAAAAAGATCAAGCCAGAAGATGGGTCCCTTGTAATTCTCAATGACCAGCTCGCGATGATATCCGTGTTTCTTCAATGAGCTTTCTTCCAATTGGATATAGGGACGAAAGGTGGCTTGAAACGGCTTTCCAATGACATCTGCCTCTTTTAAGTTGAAAAGGTCCAATGCAGCCGGGTTGATATCCACCACGCGTAGGTGAGGGTCGAGCACGATCACCGCATCGGAGATGCTGTCGAATACGGCCCGATGCGCGACCGGGACAATATCCAGCAGGCGGTAGCGTAAAAAGCCCCAGCCAAGGATCAGGATCGAAATAGAGAACATGACCGAGGTGATGTCGATGCGGATGGGCATCACCTTGGCGATCACGATTGCATTTGATATCCACGGCAAAAGGATCGCCAGGATGCTGACAAGCATTTGCGAGCGATAGACATCCCGCTTCTCCAAATATTCGCGAATAAGAAAATACGTCCCGAATACAAGAATGCCATAGATGTAAACCGCATGAAGCCAGAACCACCAGCCAAGCGGATTCCAGATCAATGTCAGCCCGGATGTTTCGTCGACGAATGTCCCAAATTCAGTAAAGAACCAGTAATGCCATTCATTGGTGAAAAGGATGAAAAGGGTTAGAACTGGAAAGATCAGGGCCAGTAGGATGTTGCGGCGCGTCAACCAGTTGCCGTGGCCGGTGTAAGCCAAAGCAAAAGCCGTATACGAAAACGGTACACCGATCACACCGATGTACCCGATCTTAACTGCCCAAATTTTGATAAATAGGGAAGTGCTGCCAAGCTCAAAAATATAGGCTGATGCCCACAAGGTTGCCAGAAAACACATGGCAATGAAGGGAACAGCCGCCAATTGCGCTCTAAAACGGAAGGTATAAACACCCATAAGAAAGGTGAGGGTTACAGAGATGAACCAGGGAATGAGAATGGGTGTGCTTTGCATTTTTCTCCTGCATTATACAGCCGTATAAGTGGAATTTAATGCCGGGTTGAAATAAAAACCTTTCAAATTAATGCCAGTCTTTCGAGGTGCGTCTGATGGGGCGGCGTAAGAATTGATGCTTGCAGACGTTCATAAGATATTCATATCCGCCTTTTCTCATTTGCCTATTAATCAATCCGCGATACACTTGACCTACAAAATTTTCTCAGAGGTTTTATGTCCACATCTGCCATACAACCCAGCATTCCCGGCAAGCCCAACCGTTCCAAAGTAGTGACCAAACCCGCCACCGATTTCTATGGCGGCATTGGCTGGATCGTCGGATTGTTGATCACGCTCTTTGTTTCCACGCCGGTCATCTGGTTTTTGACGACCAACGCCTCACGCACCGCCCGGTCTGATATCCTCGCCCTGGGCATTGCCGTCGCCTGGTGGCTGAATCCGCTATCAGTTGGCGGATTATTTTATGTCTTGAGCAATATTCGTGTATGGCGTTTTTGGACGTTGCTGGGTTTGTTCGTATGGGGGCTGTTAAATTTGATGGTGTCCGCTTCGATCGCTTCTGCGGATGCCCGCGGCTGGGTGCTCAGTGCCTTGACCGTTTTGGGATATATCCTTTTCGGTCTTCTTATCATTTACATTCAACTACGCGTGTTCATTTGGGCGGCATCGGGAAATGCGGCACGCTTCTTCTTTGGGATCCTGGGCTGGGCTCTGTTCAATGGTCTGATCGTCTGGGCCATCCTCAGCCCGGATGTATTGAATATCGTACTGGTCGCGCTGGGATTTATCTTCCAGGTGGTCTTTGCCATTGGCTTTGCCGTCATTCAGTTCGTAGCCATTTTCTGGTTCATGTCCCAGACCCGTGTAGAGGTCATCCGCCCCGGCGACCCAAAACAGATCACCTTCGACGATTACAAAGGCCAGCCCAACCTGCTCAAAATGGTGCGACAGTGGATCTATCTGCTTTCTGACCGTGAGCAATTCCAAAAAATGGGCGGGCAATTCATCACCGGCCTGTTGTTGTACGGTGAGCCCGGCACAGGAAAAACTTTGCTCGCCAAGGCCATGGCTGGTGAAGCGGGAATCGCTTTTATATCCATTGAAGGCTCCGGTTTTCGCGGTATGTTCTGGGGCGTGGACGTTCTGCGTATGATCCAGTTCGTCAACCGTGCGCGTAAGCTGGCTCGTGAATACGGCGCCTGTATTGCCTACATCGACGAGATCGATGCGGTGGGCATGTCTCGTGGTTCGGTGATGGGCGGCGCGGGTGGAATGATGGGGGGCATGGCGGGCATGGGCGCTGGTTCCGGCGCGTTGACCCGTTTACTCTATGAAATGGATGGTATTGGCACGCTTACCGCCTGGGAAAAACTGCGCGCACGTTTCTATCAGATGCTTAGGCGCAAGGCTCCGGTGCGCAATTGGCATGTCATGTTCATGGGCTCCACCAACCGTCCCGACGTGCTTGACCCGGCGCTTGTCCGCCCTGGCCGTTTTGACCGCAAGATCGCGGTGGGCTTGCCTGATCGCGGTGGACGCCGTGAGATCGTTAAATATTATTTGAGCAAAGTTAAGTATGATGATTCGGTGGATATTGAAGCCCTGGTAAGCGATACATCATGGGCAACCCCGGCGCGTATCATGTCTGCTATCTCGAAGGATG